>JANNYV010000404.1:0-1778 GCA_031410275.1 Bacteroidota bacterium | reverse complement strand
TTGGCCGCTCCTACACCTGCATTCACTAAATCAGTACCAATAATGTTATCATCACTATAAAACGTTCCTGTTAAAATAACCCGGTCTTTTACTTTTACCATATAGGCATCAACAGTTAATGTCAATGGCTTGATCGGCCGTAAGGTAAAACCCAAACTGTAATTAAATGACTTCTCTTGTTTGAGTTTTGGAATGCCAACTTTCTCGGAAAGCGGATCGGTATTATTTGCCAATTTTATTTCAATCGGAATACCGCCTTCAAAATTGGTATAAATGGTATTGAAATAAATTTGTTGTAATGAAGGAGCTCTGAATCCTGAGCTTACAGAACCTCTTATATTCAACATGTCATTTATTTTATAACGTGTCGATAATTTTCCATTTAATGTATTCCCGAAATCAGAATAATTTTCAAAACGAATGGCCGCGCCAAGCAACCACTTTTTTGTAATGTCTAATTCGGCATCAGCATAGGCACCAATATTCGTACGCGATTCATTGACTTCACTTTTTGGCTGAAACCCGGGAAAGCCTTGTGCGCCACCCGGTGACCACACCGTATCAATTTTTGTTACTTGTTGCGTATTGATATTTATAAAAGTATCTAATCGGTAATGTTGAAAATAATTTTTCCATGAACCCTCTTCACCGGCAACAATTTGATAATTATCCATTCTAAATTCCGCACCGGCAGAGAAGTTCAAGCCTTGCAAAATATTAAATGAACGTGTAGCGTTTAAGCTGGTTGTATTTTGAGCGAATGAAAAACCGCCCGCATCAAATTCTGTTTTTGATGCGCTGCCCAAAGAAGGATTTAATGTATTGGCGTTGTAGTAATGAAATCCATTCCGACCAAAGGTATTATTCAAATCCAATATCCAATTTTTTAATTGATGTTTAATACCGATAGAGAATGAAATGTCTTTTATTTTTGCTTGTATCTTTGGGTCAAACCCTGTTGGATAAAGTGTTTCGTTCGAACGCTCATTTGGTACTTCCGTATGTAATGGCACAAATAACGTATCAATGGCATCACTG
Organism: Bacteroidota bacterium; assembly: GCA_031410275.1. Classification (GTDB taxonomy): domain Bacteria; phylum Bacteroidota; class Bacteroidia; order Chitinophagales; family Chitinophagaceae; genus OLB11. The sequence goes on along the minus strand of JANNYV010000404.1, from coordinate 740 downwards.
GCAATGCTGGTAGTGGCCGTTCTCGTCCAGGCATAGGCATCACTAAATCGTGAATTATAACCACCAAAGAAATAAAGGTCAGTTGTTTTAGATAGCGATTTTTCTCCGTTCAACCATAAAGAGCCATCCACACCTGAGCCATCACCAAATTGTTTTCGGTAAGTCACCGGTGTATTTAATGGTATCCTATTCGTTTTCATTGTTGATAATACATCACCAGTCAGATTTATAAAACCTTCATTACCCAATTTAAATCCGTAATTCAAATTGGCTTGATAACTTTGCCCGTCGCAATAATAATCAGGGTTATAATCACCTGCATGATATTGCCCGTAATTAAAATTGCCTGTCAATTCACCGGTATTTCTTTTCAATACAATATTCATCACACCGGCAATGGCATCACTTCCGTATTGCGCTGACGCACCATCACGCAAAATTTCAATTCGCTCAATCGCTGCAGCCGGAATTGTATTCAAATCTGTTCCGGTATTTCCTCTGCCTCTGGTTCCGAATAAATTAATCAGTGATGATTGATGCCGACGCTTACCATTTATCAATACTAATGTTTGATCAGGCCCCAAGCCTCTCAATGAGGCCGGGTCAATATGATCTGCACCATCGGCGCCTGATTGTTTATTTGCATTGAAGGAAGGCGCTGCTGATTGCAATATGGCGTTCACATCCATCTTCCCGCTTTGTCTTGTAGTGGTGCTGATATCAATCACATCAATGGGTAC
>JANNYV010000403.1:0-2947 GCA_031410275.1 Bacteroidota bacterium | reverse complement strand
GATGAAAAAGGAGTCCTTCATTTTATTCATTCTTGTTGTGTTTGTATTTGCTTCTTGTAAAACTAGGCGGAGTCGATCAACACATCAAACGAAAATATCTATTGTTCCTAAAACTACCGATATTGATATGTCGAAAAAGATGCGGAGAGAAATTGATTCATGGCTTGGTGTTGCTTACAAATATGGTGGAAGTGATAAAAGCGGAGTCGATTGTTCAGGATTGGTTTGTGAACTTTATAAAAACGTTTATGGCAAGGCATTACCAAGAACGACGATACAACAATATAAGCTTTGCCAAAAGGTTTTATTACATGATTTGAAACAAGGTGATTTAGTTTTCTTTCATCCAGGAACCAAAGATATTTCGCATGTCGGTATTTATTTGGGTGAACATAAATTTGTACATGCATCAGTTTCGAAGGGTGTTGTTATCAGTGATTTGGACAACGCATATTACAAAAAATATTTTGTGAGCGGGGGCAGAATTAGTAATGTTAGATGATAGATGTTGGATGTTAGGAAATGCGAAATTTTCTTGAATCTTTGAGTGGTTTTTAAATTGAGTTTCAAAGGAGAAGATTGGATTAAAGATAAAAACTCCTGACATCAAACATCTATCAACTGACAGCTCGCTTACAATTCATCCATTCGATGTCCGCCTTTAAATATTTTACCGCTTAGGATGAGTTTCACAAAATCATTGAAGTCAGCGGAGACGTTAAGGAAATAAAGCGGCACTAAAAATAACACAGACCCAAGTACACTTTTGAAGACAATATTTGAAAGCGCATTCATAAACATATGAGCTTGCATGAATGTTATAAACGGAACAAAATGTAATATGCCAATGACAGCCAAAATTAAAATTGTGAGTGTGATGTAATGTTTGCTAAAACAATGGAAACCGAATTTGTGATAAATAATCCATGTCTTGCAAATATTAAAAATGGTTAGTGAAATACTCACTGCCAACGCAGCTCCGTTCATTCCGTAGTGGGGTATTAGGAGGATGTTGAGTCCTACTGTGGATATCACAATAAAAATAGATAAGTACACAATGTATCTGTAATATTTCGATGCATACAGAATTTCATTATTCAAACCAAACGCCATATCTAATAAACGACCTATAGCAATGATGTAAAGTACATTTTTTCCTTCTTCATACTCAGCGGGGAGAAGTTTAAAGAAAGCATCAGTATTGGTGACAAGGATAGTGAATAAAAAACCACCTATCCATAATAAATTTAAACTGATACTCTTATGAAGATTCTTTATTTTTTGAATATCATTTTCAAACCAAGCTTGTCTGATAATTGGTTGAGATATTTGAGAAATTGCTCTGAATGGCACATGTATCATTTGACCCAATACCAATGGTCTTCCGTAAATACCAAAGGCCCCGAGACCCAGATAGGCGGGAATCATAATGCCGTCCACAAAATTTTGAATGCTAAACATACACGACAATAAAAGAAGGCTGCCGCCAAAGGCAAGTTGTTGTTTAATATCTATATTATCCTTTAAATAGGCTAAGGGCTTGTAGGCTTTAAAATGAAGCCCTTTGATGGCATAAATAAGTAAAATAAACCAAGAGATAAAATAGGCTACAGCAAAGCCATAGATAAATTGTTTTTCATTTAAAATTTTATATACAAACAAATACACCAACAAAATGATAAGCAATCGAGTTCCTATTTCTTTCAGAAAAGTGGGTACAACGACACGAAGCTTCATAGTACAGTACATTTCAAAATATTGCATGTAGGCTTGTACGATGACTAACGGAATCACCAATAAATAATAAGGAAGAAATAAAGGCGATTTGTTTTGATAAAATGCGATGATTGGTTGCTTCAGCATAAGGTAGATTACAATAAAAAGCAAACTAGCGATTGCGATTGCCAGTACTGCAAAAGCATTGAAATGGTTAAGGGTCTCTTCGTCTTTCCATTGAGCATAATATTTATACATAATGAGCGGCAAGCCTAACCCCGGCAAGGCTGCAAAGACCCACATGATATTTTGCAGCAAGCCAATGAGCCCCAAATATTCTTTTGAAATAAGATGAGGAAAAATAAAATTAAAAAAAACAACGCCAAGAAAAACACCAATATAGTTTACGATACTCGATTTCAGACTTTGCCGTTTGATGATGCCCATAAAGAAAACACACTTCCTGGTATGTAAGAGAATATGATTTGCAATATTAATGACAAAATTCAGTGTGGCGTAATATAATTAAGATGTATTGAAAGCCAATAGCTATTGGTTAATGGCTATTCGCTCTTTCCTCATTTGGAAAAGCAACTCTTTTTGGCTAACATTGCACAAAATAAAAACCTTCATGAAGGAAAAAATATTAATTACGGGAGGTGCCGGTTATTTGGGTTCTATTATGGTGCCGACAATGCTTGCACAAGGTTATGAAGTAACGGTTTTCGATAGTTTGATGTTTCAGCAGAATTCTCTTTTAGAATGTTGCACACATCCTGATTTTCATTTTATCAATGCGGATGTTCGAAATACACAACGGGTGAAAGATGCGATGAAAGATAAAGATATTATTATCCCTCTTGCGGCCTTAGTTGGTGCACCTTTATCAAACAAAGATGAAAGTTCTACCATAGCCATCAATAGAGATGCCGTAATTGCTATTAATAAAATGCGTTCAAAAAATCAACGAATACTTTTCCCGACTACCAATAGCGGATATGGTATAGGGCAAGAAGATATATATTGTACCGAAGAAACCCCTTTGAATCCAATTTCATTGTATGGTACAACAAAAACGGAAGCAGAGCAGGATTTATTACAATCTGAAAATGTGATTACATTTCGTTTAGCAACAGTATTTGGCTGTTCACCTCGTATGCGTCTCGATTTGTTAGTGAACGATTTTACATATCGGGCTTTCAGCCAAAAGTATATTGTATTATTTGATGCA
>JANNYV010000402.1:0-2145 GCA_031410275.1 Bacteroidota bacterium | reverse complement strand
GGCGGACTTGGAGCGGAAAGCGTGTATGCCGCCCAAGCTATTTTTATTTGATTTTCCGTAACGACATTTTTAATTTACTAATCAGTGGTAAATGTACATGACTCGGTTGATGTGCTTGATGGAGGCTGAATAGTGGATGTAATGGTTATTCCTTCATATGTCTCTGCAACCATACCACTGACATAACCACTGATATTAAACACTTGATAAGGAATTGAAAACTTGAGATAATGATCTGAACTATTTGAACTTGTATTTGGAGCGAGCGTAGCATAAATGGTCGAATTGTAGTAAGGAAATCCCTTAATCCAAATTTTTGTAATATCTGTGCTGTCTGATTCTAACGTCACCGTATAATTGTAAAGTGTATTGGTGAGGTGTTCCATTTTTCCAATATAGGAACCAAGAATTTGATTCCGCTGTACTTTTTCACAAACAACGCCATCGTACCCAATCGGACACTCACACTCTTTATGGTCTGCATTGTACACACCATTATTGAAACAAACGCCTTGTAGGTCTCGCTCGCATGAGAGTAAGCAACAGCCTAAAAGGAAACATGAAAGGATGGAAAGAAAATATTTTTTCATTGTTGATTCGTACGATGTGCGAAACAAAGATAGATGTTTGGTATGCAGCTTTCTAACTTTTGGCAGATTATTTACATCCGCATTTATTGAACAATTATACAAACTCCCACCCTATATCTTTTCTAAAATACTTCCCTTCAAACTTTATTTTACCGGCATTTTTATTTGACAATGCCAAAGCCTCTGCGATAGTTTCTCCCAGCGATGTAATGGCTAATACCCTACCTCCGTTTGTGACTAATGTATTGTGTAGAATTTTAGTTCCTGCATGAAAAACTGTACTGCCTTCAACAGTTTCTATATTTGTTATTTCAATTCCTTTTTCATACGACTCAGGATAACCTTTACTGACTAACATAATAGTAGTGGCTGCTTTTGTTGAATGCGTGCATTCTACTTCATTCAATTTTCCTTCATATAATTTTTGAAATAATTCAAGCAAATCATTTTGCAACCGGGGCAGCACCACTTCGGTTTCAGGGTCGCCCATGCGGCAATTATATTCAATGACAAAGGGTTCATTATTTACTTTTATTAATCCGATAAAAATAAAACCATTGTAACTAATTCCTTCGGTTTGAATACCATGAAGGGTTGGCAAAATAATTCTGTCTGTTACTTTTTGCATGAATATGTCATCTGCAAACGGCACCGGCGAAACCGCACCCATGCCACCTGTATTTAATCCCGTATCACCTTCACCAATTCGTTTATAATCTTTAGCGGTTGGCAGCAACACATACTCTTTGCCATCAGTTAAAATAAACACAGAACATTCAATCCCTGTCAGAAATTCTTCAATCACTACTTTATCTCCCGCTTTGCCAAATTTATTTTTTTGGATCATCTCAGTAAATGCATCCAATGCTTCGTCATGCTGTTGAGAAATAACAACACCTTTTCCGGCGGCTAAGCCATCTGCTTTTAATACGATTGGTAAGGCATGATGTTTAATGTATTCTATACCTTCATCAAAATTTTCGGCGTGAAATTCTTTGTATGAAGCTGTTGGAATATGATACCGCATCATAAATTCTTTGGCAAAGGCTTTACTTCCTTCGAGCATGGCACCTCGTTGCGAAGGGCCAATTACCTTGATATGATTTAATTTAGCATCTTGTTGAAAAAAGTCATAGAGGCCATTGACCAAAGGGTCTTCCGGGCCAACTACGACCATCGAAATATGTTGTTGCAAACATAATTTTTTAATCCCTTCGAAATCATTGACCTCGATGTCAACATTTTCTCCATGCGATGCGGTGCCCGGATTGCCAGGCGCGATAAAGAGTTTTTTGCAATGCGGGCTTTGCGAAATTTTCGAGGCAAAGGCATGTTCGCGTCCTCCGCTTCCTAAGAGTAAAATAATCATGTTGAAAATTGAAGGGGGTAAAAGTAGTGTGAAACAAAAAAATATTTCTATATTGGCTCATTAAAATATAAACATGGAAAATACACAAGTGAAAACGGGGCATCCTAAAGGTCTCTATTTTTTATTTTTCACAGAAATGTGGGAACGATTTAGTTATTATGGAATGAGGGCAATATTCATTCTGTT
>JANNYV010000401.1:0-8255 GCA_031410275.1 Bacteroidota bacterium | reverse complement strand
AATCATTCGATAGCCGCGAAAGATATTTATTTAATTTTCGGCACCCGGACCAAACAAGATCTTTTATACTTTGATGAATTGACGGCGTTGCAACAACAAATGCCGAACTTTCATTATCTGCCAACGCTTTCCCGTGAAAGCTGGGATGGCAAGACCGGGTATGTGCATGATATTTATAAAGAACTTGCACAAGGAAAACCGGAAGCAGATTTTTTACTTTGCGGATGGAAGAATATGATAGACGAAGCAAAAAATAATTTGTTAGAAATGGGCTATGATAAAAAGCAAATTCATTTTGAATTGTATGGCTAAACCATGTAATTTTACGAATGTTACGTATTAGTTGGGTGTGCCCCCGAATGCGAAAAACCATCACTCCTTCGTCGTTTTGTTTTTCTGCTTCGGGGTCGGGCTGTCGCTTCAATCTCTCGCCCAAAGCGGCAAGAGGATTTTCGCTACCATCCCTCACACATCCCTCAATTCATGATGGCCGTAACATTAGGTCGGTTGAAGTTTTTGTAAGGTCCTTGTAAAACAATATTATTTATGCGAAGTTTACTTTTTATTTTTTTATTTTTTTGCTCATTTGTGATGCAGGCGCAAACAGTAGTCTATAAAAAAATAGCGCAGCGGCATGATGTCTATACTGCCTCAGTATGGAAAGGTGTTGATTCCTTTCGATGGGATTATAATACCAATGCCTTCCTGACGCAGCAAACTGCATTAAAAGAAAATACCGGTGGCAGTTGGGATAATTATTATCGTTACACATATACCCTAGATGCAAATGACAGAGTAAGTGTGCAGATCCGGGAAAATTGGAGTGGTGGTACTTGGGTAAACAATACAAAGTATTCATACGATTATGATGCAAACGGAAATGTGTTGATTATACATTATGATGTATGGAACGGCAGTGTTTGGAATGTAACAGGTAAAATAGAGTATGCCGGTTATAATGCGCAACATAAATACACATCAGAAATTGCCTTCATCATGAGTGGTGGTAATTGGGTGTATTTATCTAAAAATGTATTTCAATATTATGCACCAGGTAATTATTTGCCGCAGTTTACCGAAAGCTATACCTGGAATACGAGTCTTGCAATTTGGGATTCGTTAGAACGATTTTATTATACATACAATCAAGATTCGTTAGGTACAAGAACTCGATTGATTCCGCACTTGGGTGTTTGGGAACAAGAGAGTAAAGAAGTGTATACATTTTCTACGACTCCTTTTTTACGCACTGAATATTTAACGCAGATATGGGATACTATTCCTCCAACTACTAATGTTTGGGCCAATGATAAGCGTATTAATTATACCTACACGGCAACAGATAAAATAGAAAAAACAAACACAGATAAATATACAGCCGGTAGTTGGAATAATGAATCAAGATCACAATATGTATATAATGGAAACGATCAGATTTCAGAATATTATGATGAAAGTTTTTCAGGAAGCTGGAATAATAATACACGAAAAACATTTTTGTATACAGGTACGAATCTCACGGAAGAAAATCAATTTGTTGGTTTGGGAACAGCTTGGTTGCAGACAAAGAAATTGAGCTACCTGTTTGATATTAATAATTTAAATACCTTTAGGCAAATAGATACATTTAACGGGGCTGCGTTTTATCCGAATAACAGGGATTTTTATTATTACAATTCGTTTACGGTGAATACAAATGATGTGCTAAATGACATTCATGATTGCGATTTATATCCAAATCCGGCAAGAGAAACAATCACACTTCGTTTGAATAGTGGCAAATTGTTGCAAGCCTCTATTCGCATTGTTGACATATTAGGCAAGTGCCGTGTAGTAATAACTCAGCCTTTCTTTAGTGGCTCAAATACTATTCAAATTCCGTTCTCTTCATTACCGGTTGGAAATTATTTTTTACAAATTACAGATGCTGAAAAAGGGGCTCAACTAGTAAAGAAATTTCAGGTTATAAACTAAACGATGCACAACGTAAATTTTACTCCGTATTATGCCGTCATTTTTACTTCACTCAGAAATGAAGGAGATGATGGTTATGATGACATGGCTGAAAAAATGGAAGCGCTCGCTAAAACCCAGGAAGGATATTTGGGTATTGAAAGTGCGCGAAATGAATTGGGTATTACTATTTCTTATTGGGCTTCACTTGAGAGTATAAAAAATTGGAAGATGCAAAGTGATCATTTATTGGCTCAAAAATTTGGCAGGGAAAAATGGTATTCGTCTTACAAAGTGCGAGTGTGTAAGGTAGAAAGAGAATATGCGTTTGGAGATTCCGGAATTGATAACATTGGAACGCGTTAAATGGATTGATTGTTTCGAATCTTCAAGTTATGTCTTGGACCTGAATTTTCAAGTAACTAATTCGCTATTTCTCTACTAAGGGCTTGCTCATAAACTGAAAGGAAATTTAAACCACATAGGCACATAGTAAACAGAGATTTTCACATAGATTCTATGTTGTATTACGATGTTTCTATCCTTCTATGTGGTTCAAAAAGAATTTTTATTTTCGTAATAATTTTGATGCAAAGCAATTTGGTTGACTTATTAAATCCCAATCGGATTTAGGTTGTAGTAAATTCAAAAATTATCTTAGGGATATCATTCGTAGCAAATGTTATAGAGTTAATGAGCACATCCTAATAAGTTCCTTATTCATATAACAGCGCTAAATAAAAAGTTATTCCTACGATAAAAGAATGATGTGGTTTTTATAAAGGTTAAAATAAACGGCAATGTGAGTCTGTTCAACTGATAGCTAAAGGCCATCAGCTAAAGGCTCTTAGCATTAATTCAACACTTCCTTCGCCGCCACTAATGGCATTTCAGGAACTACTTTTATTTTTTCATAACCACCAAGCACATTGCGAAGATTATGAATGCCTTGCCTTTTTAATATTGATGAAGCAATGACAGAACGGTAACCACCCGCACAATGAATATATAAATTGTCGGTATCTTCAAAATTGCTGATGACTGTCACATCGGTCATTGTGTTTAAGGGAATATTTAATGCACTTTGTACATGACCATTATCAAATTCTAATTCTTTTCGTACATCCAACACGATCATTTTTGTATCATAATTTAAATCCATTTTCAATTCGTCAGCTTCAATATCAATAATTAAATCAATTTTTTCACCGGCGTTTTTCCATGCATCAAAGCCACCGTCGAGGTAACCTACGATCTGATCAAATCCAACTCTTGCAAGACGTACTAAGGTCTCTTCTTCTTTACCTGCTTCGGTTACCAAAACAATTTTATCATGAAAAGGAAGTAAGGCACCGGCCCATTCTGCAAACCGACCTTCTAACCCAATACTAATGGATGAGGGAATAAAACCTTGTGTAAAAACTGTTGCCGGCCTAGTATCTAAAATAATCGTATCACTAGATACATACTTCTTAAATTCTGAAACCGAGATGCCTTTCAATCCGGTTTCTTTAATGTCATCTAAACTCATATATCCTTTTTGATTAATACTTGCATTGATCGGAAAATACACCGGTGGGGTATTTAATCCTGTGGTCACTGCTTTTATAAATTCTTCTTTAGTTTGTTCTTGTAATGCATAGTTTGTAGCCTTCTCCTCACCGATGGTGCTAAAGGTATTCGGTCCTAAGTTTTTTCCGCAACTCGAACCGGGACCATGAGCCGGATACACTTTTACAGCATCAGGTAATTGTTTTAATTTGTTTAATGAATCATACATATATGATGCCAATTCTTCTTTAGTCAAATTTCCGCTGAATAAATCGGGTCTGCCAACATCACCTACAAATAATGTATCCCCTGTAAATAATGCTTCCGGTTGGGCCTGTTCAGTTAATAATAAATAGCAGGTCGATTCTAACGTATGTCCGGGTGTATGAAGTGCTTTTATTTTTAAATGCCCTAATGGAAATTCTTCATTGTCTTTTGCCGTATATTTTTCAAATTGTGTGGTTGCATTAGGACCATAAATAATGGTAGCACCGGTTTTTTTTGCAAGATCGAGATGCCCGCTTACGAAGTCGGCATGAAAATGAGTTTCAAAAATATATTTAATCTTCGCCTTCTTTTCTTCAGCCATGGCAATATATTTCTCTGTATCACGCAATGGGTCTATAATAGCAACCTCACCATCTGACTCAATAAAATAAGCCGCTTCAGAAAGGCAAGAGGTATAGAGTTGTTCGATATACATATTCAGTGTTTTTTAAGTACCGGCAAATTTAAACCGTTTTTTTAAGGCGATACGAACTATTTAATAAGAATATTTTGGGCGGCACACACGCTTTCCGCTGCAATCCCCTGACCAGGGCGTCAGGGGGATTTTCGCTACAATCGTTGCCGCAATGCAAGAGACCATAGAAGTTTATTTTTCTCATTCTAGTTTAGTTCAACCTTTCTTAATATTATAATGCCCGCTTGCTTGCGTGATACAGGTAAGTGTTACATCATTGATGCATACATGCGCCGGCAAATTGCAGACATAATAAATAGTATCAGCAATATCATCCGGCGTTAAGGGTGTATAGCCTTTGTACATGGCCGCTGCTTTTTCTTCATCACCTTTAAAACGTACCAATGAAAATTCTGTTTCAACAGCACCGGGGTTAATAGCAGTCACTTTAATGCCATTTCCCAACAAATCGAGACGCATACTTTTTGTAATCGCATCAACGGCATGTTTGGTTGCACAATACACATTTCCTTTTGGGTATACATCTTTTGATGCCGTAGAACTAATATTCACAATATGACCATAACCTTGTTTTTTCATCAATGGCATTATTTCCCTGCTCACATGCAAGAGCCCTTTTATATTTGTGTCTATCATGATATTCCAATCATCGTAGTTCCCTTCATCAATGGTACTGAAACCAGCTGCGAGTCCGGCATTGTTGATTAAGATATCAATGACCGGAAATTTATTTTTATCAATCGATGAAATGGCTTGTTGAGTTTCTTCTATATTTCTTACATCAAAACATAAGGTCTGTATCTGAATATTATATTGTGACTCTAATTTATTTTTTAATGCAGTCAAGCGTTCTTCCCGTCTGCCCGTAAGAATTAGATTGAAATTATTTTTTGCAAAAATGATTGCACTGCTTTCTCCGATGCCTGATGTGGCGCCTGTAATCAATACCGTTTTATTCATACTTGTTACCTGATCAAAGTCACGTCTCCTTTAATCATTTTTTCTTTGTTATCAATACCAACTGCGCTCAGCATCCAAAAGTAGGTGCCTACTTCGCAATCCTTTTCTTTAAATCGCCCGTCCCAGCCTTTTCTGAAATTGTTTGTATAAAAAACTTGTTGCCCCCAACGATTAAAGACTCTGTAATAATTTAATTTTTTATAACCGGCTGCGAGTATTTGAAAAAAATCATTGGTGCCATCACCATTAGGAGAGAAGGCATTTGGAATCGTTAAATAAGGTCCGTTTGCAACCGTTATAACAATGGTATCATATCCAACACAACCGTTGGCAGTGATGCCTTGTAGCACATATGTATAACTTCCGGTATCTGGGAAAACCGCACTCGGATTATATACCATTGAATTATCCATGTAGGTAGAAGGGCTCCATGAATAACTTTGTGCACCGGTGCCGTTAAATTGAAATGGCGTATTGACAACAATGACTGTATCATTCCCCGCAAAAATATTGACATAAGGAACCTGTAATTTTTTTGAAGCCGTATCCCTGCACCCAAATTTATTTCCTGATATAAGGGTGACATTAAATTCTCTGCCCACATTGGCATAACTATGATCGGGGTTTTGAAGTGCACTTGTGCCGCCATCATCAAAATTCCAATTCCAATAATTAATTGAATTAAATGTGGAGGTAGATTTATCAATAAATGAAATTGGCAAATCAGGGCAAAGCAAACCTTTATAGTCAAAATCAGCTTTAAAGGTTGGGTATACTTTTACAATTTTTGTGATACTGTCTGAACAAGTAACCGAACCTTTATTCACAATCAGTTTCACAATATAAGTACCGGTATCGGGGTAGGTATAAGTCGGTTCAAACAAGGTTGATGTATCAGTTGTAATCCCCGGTACACCAAAGTCCCAATTATATTGAAATCCACCGGTGCTTGTATTTACAAAGGATACAGTATTTGTTTTGCAACTAATAATATAGGTATTGGGTTCATCAGAGAATTGCGGAATATTGGCGACTACGGCCTTTGAACAATTGGTCACTACAAATTGAAATTCACGGCTAACCATATTGATTGCTATGCCACCTCTCCATTCAGTACAACATACATTCACTACAAAACGTCCCAGAAGATTTGGTGTGCCTGTGATGAGTCCGGTGACCGCATTTATTTTCAATACCGGATTCCCGCCCATAGGATTTAAACCATTTAAAGGAGAAATATAATCAACTGAAGTTAGAGAAGGAACACTGCCTCCAACAATTTTTGGTTTTGGGTTATTCGGGTCACCACCTTGAAAGGCATCACAAAATTCGTACGATAATGAATCCGCATCGGCATCAAATGCAGAATGATCATAAATAAAAGGAGTATTGATACAAATGACTTGAGGCGGATAATTTAAAAAAACCGCGCTTGTGTTACAAACAATAGGAGCGGGTGGAATGGTGCAATAATAGGTGGCACCTGTGTTTCCGGGGTTAATGATATTATTAATAGATCCGTTTCGGCAACATCGTTGACAAATAATTGTGTACGGTACATTGCTGGCGGGCAAGGTAATGACATAAATAAATTGAAGACGATTGATACAAGTTGCCGGCGGATTATTGATACATGCACTGCTGAAATTTACGGGTACAATAATACTGTTTGCAGAGTAAATAGAATCGACGTTATAAAAGTTATTGCCTTTAAAAATACTGATATATGCTGGGTCGTCGTCAGCAAGTGCCGCAGGGTTTCCTCCACCCTGCGAAGGAGGCAAGCAGTCGCGGTATAGGTTTAGCGTAAATTCGTATTTGTTCGTGCCTATACATTTATAGGTAAACTCACCTCCAACAATATGCGATGCAAAAGCAGATTTAGAAAGAATAACAAGTAATATGAGCAAGCATTTTTTCAAGACGACAAATTTAAGGCTTTTTAAAGGTTTAAAACGTATTTGCAAAAGCTATTTAGCATAGAATTTAATTCATCAGGACTTTCAAACAGACTGTTGTGACCAATACCTTCAAGAATATCAACCGTTGAAATAGCCGGAATATGGCATTGTTGCATCGATTGAGCATAGGGGACGGCATTGTCTTCTGTTCCTATAACGAATTGTACAGGCATATTCGTATGTTGCAAGACCGGTATTCTTGAAGGCCTTGCTATCATGGCATTGTAATAGGCTTGCAATGCAGTAGACGAAATGCTCATTGCCATGGTTAGGTGTTCAGCCATTTCAGTTTGCTTTGTTTTTTTGGAAGCCTCGCTATATAAATTTGGTATCATGGCTTTCAGAAAAATTTCTTTGCCTTCATTTTCAATAAGCCGGATAGATTTTCGTCTGTTTTCTTTTTTTGTTTCATCGTCTTCAAACCCAGAAGAATGAACTAATGAAAAGGCTAATAGTTGAGATGAATATTTTTCTGCAAACGCTAAGGCCGCATAACCACCCATGGAGTGACCGACAAGAATTATTTTTTGTATTTTTTCCTGCTCTAAAATTTCTGAAATAAAATCGGCCAATAGTTCCATACTCATCTCTTCGTCCGGTAATTGCGAGCTTCCGCTTCCGGGCAAATCAGGAGTGATGACCATAAATTCTTTTTCGAGCGCAGCCGTTTGATATTTCCAAATACGGCTGTCTTCGGCAAAACCATGTATGAACATAATAGGAAATCCACTTCCTGATTTTCGGTAAACACAATGTTTAAATCGCCTGCTTTCTAATTCTATTTGCATACAAATTTATTATTGAATGCAAGGTAATGTTATATGTATTTATAAAATGGATTACTAGAGGAACTGTTGTGGTTTTGTTTTATTAAATGCGATAAAAATGTGATTCGACAACCTGTTTTACTAGCAACCGGATGGCAGGTTAAAAGGGTGTATTTCAAATTTTAGCTACATTTTTGTATAGTGACGAATGGATTTCACTGAGCTTAGAAAAATGGCGTTAAGAAAATCTTTTTTTTGAATGGCGGAAAAAATGAAAATGATTGCACCTGGCCAAATAAAGCCAATTCGTTTAATCTAACTATCTAAGATCAAGAGCGCTCATTCGATGCATAGCTTTTT
>JANNYV010000400.1:0-5821 GCA_031410275.1 Bacteroidota bacterium | reverse complement strand
CAATTTTGCCATTTACACGGCCATAATACGAGGGCTTTGTATGGTTTAAATAATCAGAGAAACTATGCAAATCCAACTCATTCAAATCAACTGTTAAATTAGTAGATGCATCAGTTTGTGTATTCACTGTAATTTTTTGAGCACCACTTTCAAGAATCAAATCCTTGATGCGTGTTTTACTCCCGATGACAACATCATCATTCCCATAAAGTTGCCATTTATCTTCTTTAATAGTGATAGTAGATGGTAGAACATGCACATATAAATTATTATCAAGTGCGGTGGCATTGATATTAATAGAGGCATCACCCAATACATCATTAATACTTTGCGTATTTATATTCAGTGTGGCTGTATCACTTGCCATTAGTGCATTGACCTGAAAGGACGGAATGATGACATCTTGATTGTATAAAAAGTTTCCGCATGTTGCATTCAAATCTAATTCAGTATAATCTCCGAACCCCACAAGAATAAGATCTTTCCACTTAAATTCTTTATAACCAAAAGAAGCAATGTTCGCATCCAATGAAAATTTTTGAGTACTTGTATTTAAATTGCCACTGATAACAGAACTCGAAAGCCCATTGTAATCCGGTAAAAATGTAGTCACTAATGAATCGACATTTTTTAATGTAATCTTATATGTCAATTCCTGGTTACTCATTGTTGCAGGCATCTTGATATATTGCGGAAGATAATGATATAAATAAAGTTGAATGGCATCGGGTAGGCCACTGATATAAAAATTTCCTTTCACTTCAGCGTCGGCAGCAGAGCTTGTTAATCGTAGTATTTTCTCTCTAGAAATCTGATAGGATTCAAGCAACAATTTATCTATTGAAATTGTTTTGCCATTATTTTGTATAACCACATTTTTGAGTGAAGCGGTACCGGTAAAATCATCAATAGTCGAGCCTGTAAAATTGAGATTGGCAACTGCAGATGCAATAATACTTTCTTTAGTAAGACCAATTTTTTTCAAATCAACACGAATTAATCTTGAACTAAAATCATACACAGGTTGTTTGCCGCTCAAATCTAATTTGCCATTAAAATTAACAGCCAAGCCGGGGTCTTGCGAAATGAAAATGCCGTCAAATTTTTTATTGGCAACAAGACCATTAATAGTGAGGTTGGTATATTTATTACTATCAATTTCTATGTTTGAAACGGTCGCATCAATTTTTGCATTGATTGTTTCCAAATCAAAACCGCTTCCGTCAACAGTTCCTTTCATGCTAATTTTCCCTACGGTACCTTGTTTGATTAATTTCCCGATATCAAAATTTTCTGTCTCAATATGTCCCGAGTACGCGGTTTGTTTCGCTTGGAAATTCATATTTAAATCAACGATGGCATTCCCAAGTGAGGTATTTAAATTTCCATTGGTATTAAACTGATCCACCATTCCCTTGTAAGAACCCTTGTAATTTATGACGGCTAATTTATCCCATGCTAAGTTGTTTGTTTTTGTTTGAGGAATCAACGCATTTAAATCTTTCCCTGATGTCATCAAATTAATATTCGTGATATCAAAAAATGTTTGCTCAATATTTGGAAGCCCAGTTACTGTAGCATCCCCTTTGAATAGAGTATTTCGTGTTTGAAGGGAAATATTTTTTCCTTTTATATTATCGACAGTGCCATCAATATCACCTTCGAGATGAATGGCAATTGGGTACTGATTAATGATATTTGCAAAATAGCCGATATCAATGGACGATACATTGGTATTGGCTAAATGAGCCTTCATATTTACCTTGCTGATATAATCATTAAAGTCATGAAAGTTTTTATAATTCATTTCATAATGATCACTAAATGTAGAGTAGTTGGTGACCAATTTCATTTCGCTAAGCGCAGCGTGTACTTGTGAAAGTTTTACATTAGCAGTGAGTTCTTTTATAATCAGTCCGCATCGTTCCTGTGCAGAGAATTTTTCAACTGATGAAAACATAGTATCATTAATGACAGTGGTATTTTTTAAATTCAAATTCAAATGACTTACAATGATATTTTTTTCGTCAAACTCATTTGGATTGGGTTTTGCATCGCCAACGATATAGGATACATTAGAGTTAGTAAGATTAATCTTTTGCAATACCAATTTAAAATTATCCGGATTAAATGGAGTGCCCCAACTCGTCGTATCGTCGGGAGAATTATCTTCGGGTTTATAACCGTCATATTCTCTTACCGCTATATCGGCGCCATCAATTAAAAGTTCTTTTAATAAAATATCCTTTTTTAGGAAATCAATTTTATCCGTATTCAATTCGAAATTTTGAAAGGAAAAATTCATATCCTCACCGCGCCATCCGTCATTCATATAAAAACGGATATGTTTACAATTCAAATTTTTCAAATCAATACTCGGGTCAAATCCGCTACTTTTCTTTTTGGTTGTATTGAGCGGTGTGGTATCTTTTGTGTTTGAACTAAGTGCAGCGGCGATAAAATCATAATTCCAGATTGAGTCTTTCTTGCGGTTTAAGTTTATATATACATCTTCGAGTGAAATTGTTTTAATCACCGGTTTACTATTGTTCCACCAGTTCGAAAACAATTCACTAGTCTTTAATTGGAGATTTCCAGCAAAGATGAGAGTATCATGAAAATTATCTTCGACATATACATTCCGGAGATTAAAATTATTGAAGAAAGAAAGTTTTACATGACCGACAGTGACCTTTGTTTTTAATTTTTCAGATAAATACTTCGCACCTTTTTGAGCCAATATGTTTTGATATTTTTCTTTCGAGAGCATCCAAATTGCAATCACCAATATCAGTACTAAAACTAATATACAACGGGTTACTATTTTAAAAAAACGTTTCAAGGAATAAGCTGCTCGATTTTGTATAGTTGAAAACACCTAAAGATAATGGCTAGCGCCATGTTTCAAAGGTTAATCGAACAAAAATAAACCGAAACAGGATTTATTTCAGCCTGAATAATTGAAAATAACAAACATTTTTATATTTATCTCCGTCTTGTTTTACGTTCTGAAACAAGGCTATTTTTTAACGAATAAAACTATTCAGGGTCTTGCAGTGCATTTATTCATTATTAAAACAATATTTTCAATGCGAATCTTTTTTATCTGCCTTCTTTTCACTCCGATTTTATTTATGTCTTCCTGCAAGAAAAAGCCAAGTGCAGGATATGGTGGCAATGCGAATTTAAAATTATTTGCTAAGCATCATGGAGCGGCGATCGACAATGTGACATTTTATATTAAGTTCAATGCAACAGATGTGCCTGTTGGTGGTGTGTATGATATTACACAAACCGCCATTGTATATTCTGCAGGCAATTCCTATGCAAGCATCAGCGGTTTGAAAAAAGGTGATTATTATATTTATGCAAAGGGTTGGGACTCTTCAATTAGTGAAGAAGTGAAAGGCGCTATTCCGTACACAATTACTGATGAAACAAGTCAAGATATTATAGTGGCAGTGTCAGAGTAAATTTAGAGATGCCCTCAAGTAAAATTACTGTATTTAAATTTCCTTTATTCTTGCTCTTCATTTTTCGGATGTTCAATCTCTATCAATTCTCCGGCTTCACTCACCACCAATTGGGTTTCCGTGTTCGGCATGGCTTCCGATGCATTTGTGGGTTCAAGCATTTCTTGTTGAAGTATTTCAGATAGCTTCGGTAATTCATCTAAACTATTTAACCCTAAATAATTCATGAATGATTTTGAAGTATTGTATGTTAATGGCTTTCCAACCATTTCTTCCATACGACCTGAAATAACAATGAGTTCTTTCTCCAACAATTTTTGAACAGAATAATCTGAATTCACTCCTCTGATATGTTCAATTTCGCCTTTCGTAATGGGTTGTTTGTATGCAATAATGGCAAGTGTTTCGAGCGATGCAGTGGAAAGACGCTTGGTGTATTTTTCACCATTCAGTTTCGCCAAGGTTGGATAGAAATCTTTTTTACTTAAAAATTGATACCCTCCACCAATTTGTTTTACTTCAAAAGGATAAAAGTCAGATGCATATTTTTCTACAATAGCTTCTAATGCGCTGGAAAGTTTTTCCTTGTCAACCTCTTCATCGTCTCCTAAATCTTTTAATAAATGTTCTATGTCCATTGTGGTAATTGGTTTATCAGCTCCAAATATAAGGGCCTCACTCTGCATCATGATTTGTTCTATGGTCATCGTTGTATTTTTTAAGTAGTCAAATGTAAAATATCAACGAAGTAGTTTCGGAAATAGAAATGCACACGTGTGGGTAACTTTTTATTCGATGTTCGTAGTTCGATGTTCGATGTCCGGGGATTTGTTAGTTTGTTTAGAATTTGGTATTAATTCACAAATTCTCAAATTCTCTCATTCTCAAATTAGCTCTTCTCTTCCCAAATTTGCGCTAAGTGCACCAAAGTATCTACCGCTTTTTGCATGTCTTGTACACTTACATATTCGTGTTTCGAATGAATCGCCATTTCGCCTGTGAAAATATTAGGGCAAGGTAAACCCATAAATGAAAGCCGCGAACCATCCGTGCCTCCTCGAATAAGATGTTGTTGGGGTTGCACACCTGCGCGAAGCATGGCCTCATTTGCATAATTCATTACATAAGGTAAATCTTTTAATATATCCATCATGTTGCGGTATTGTTCATGCACTGAAAATTCATATCGGGCGCCGGGGTATTTAGCAATAGTTTCTTTGAGTATATTTTCTAAACGGTCTTCATGTTCCTTTAATTTGGAAGTCACAAAATCACGAATAATAAATTTGACAGTTGTTTTTTCTATTTGCCCTTCTATCGAAACCGGATGTATATAACCTTGTCTGTCTTCGGTTGTTTCCGGGCTCCAACTATCTTTTGGCAACGCATCGACAAAATCGGATGCAATTTTTATGGCACTTACCAATTTTCCTTTTGCATAACCCGGATGCGCACTCACGCCATGTATAATGGCCACTGCCCCATCAGCACTAAATGATTCACCTTCTAAAGCACCTCGTTCTCCACCATCTAATGTGTATCCAAATTCGGCACCAAGTTTTTTCATGTCTATCTTTTCTACACCTCGTCCAACTTCTTCATCAGGTGTAAAAAGCACACGAATTTTTCCGTGTTTAATTTCAGGATGTGCAATCAAATAATTTGCCAGGTCCATTATAATAGCAATACCGGCTTTATCATCAGCGCCCAATAAGGTAAGTCCGGAAGCCGTAATAATATCATCACCGATTCGTTCTTTTAAATAAGGGTTTTTTGTTGTGGTAATTATTTGCGTATTATCATCCGGAAGAATAATGTCGTCACCCTGATAATTTTTATGTAAGATCGGCTTTACATTTTTGCCACTGCAATCAGGTGCCGTATCCATATGTGAGCAATAGCAAATCACCGGCACATTTTTATCTGTTGTTGCAGGGATAGATGCGTACACATAGCCATGTTCATCGAGCTCAACTTCGCTGAGACCAATTAATTTTAATTCCTCTGCAAGAATTTTTGCAAGGTCTTTTTGTTTTTCTGTACTGGGAAAGCATGTTGCTTCCGGATCGCTTTGGGTATCTATTTGTACATAACGCATAAAACGTTCGGCTACGGTGTATGAATAATTCATGAGTATATTTTTAAGAAGGCAAATGTAGGGAATTTAGGTTATTAAGTTAGTGGGTTAATAGGTTGGTTGGTTAGTTGGTTGGTTGGTGGGTTATATTGTTATTGAGTTATTGGAGAATGACATGCTTTTTGTATTTATAATGCAGAAGTATTGCATTAAAAAGACATAACCATTGCATTTAAAATGCACAAGTTGAGCATTAAAAAGGGGTATATTG
>JANNYV010000399.1:0-5106 GCA_031410275.1 Bacteroidota bacterium | reverse complement strand
TTTGAAAAATAGGCCTTCGGATTTAATGAAATTGCCTGATTGTAAAGCGAATATTTCGCTTTGACATATTGATTGGTTGGTGTAAATATTTTGATATACAATTTTTCATCCGGAAAAATGGCCAATTCAAATTCATTGAGTTGTTTAAGCGAGTCCTTGTTATAGTCTCTCCACACGTACAAGCCCTGCCCTGCCGGCACTTCAAAATAGGCGAACTCTCTTTTTTGTTCCTGCCCTGACCCAAATTCATACAGAATATTTCCTGCCAACAATCCTTTAGCAACTGAAAAATTATATTCAACTCGGCCGAGCGAATTCTCATCTGCTTTGAGCGTTGTAATCGCCGAATCTTTTATATCCAAAATTCGATAGGCTCCCGTAAAATGAATTTCTTGATTTTTAATCGAACGGATCGTTGTATTCAATGAAAATGTATGTGCTTCCGTACTTTGCGCAAACGCATTATTTTTTACAGCCCTGTCATTTCGATGTGTATACTCTGCCGAGAAATTAGTTGAAGCATCATTTTTATTTTTGATATAAAAATTAATTGCATCGAAAGAAAAGGCTGATTTGGTCAATGAATCAGTTGCACTATATTTCAATTCATTTTGTTCAATCATATATTTTGTACCAATGGTTAATGAATGAAATTTTTTAAATTGTTTTTCCGCTTCAAACGTCGGCTTGTAATAATTACTTTTAAAAATGACAGCATGTTGTTGCATCAAATCACCCTTCAGCAAAACTCTATATCCTTTCTTCGATGCACTTACAGAAGCAATATGCTGAGTACCGGTAAATGACACTCCTCGTAAATAAGTTCCAAACTGATACTCCATTTTCAATCGTTGATTCTTACTCAATGAAAATGAAACAAACCCTAAGTGTTCATCTTCGTTTTTTTCATTGACAGTAAGGTTCCAATCTCTGGCGAACTCTACATTTCGGAATCGTTCCAATGGTTTGAATTGTTTATCGGCAAATTCATATGACGCATTACTTGTCAAATAAATTCCCTTCTTTTTATTGAGCTCTCGCTTTTCATCATACGTAATACGCGCTGCAAAACCATTGTGTGCTTTATCATCAATATTCGAGAACGTATTGGGGTCCGAATTACTGTAAGCTGTTTCTATATATAAATGTTTGGCACTGTCTATTTCATAAGATGCCCCCAATGTTATCAACTGTTGTTTTTTAGGCGTAACCAACACAACAATAGGTTCATAATCGCCTCTTCGTATTCCGCTCAAAGGCGCTATCCATGCATACACTCTGCCATTGGCACTATTAACTGATTGTTGATAATTTCCTCTCCCCTGCCCCACATAGGAAAAACTCAATGAATAGTTTGCACTGTCTTTGTTGGTTGAAAAAAGATAGACATCCTTATATAAAATACCATTTACCAATGTATCTATTTTTTTATACAATACTTTACTGTTACTAAATGTATCTTCGGTATGAACACTGGTATAAAATGCATTTTGTATACTATCTCCAAGCGTTGCAAGGAAACGAATTTTTGTTGAATCCAATGTCTGTTGTACCGCTTGATTTTTTGCATCCTGATTTGAATATACATTTAAACGAAGCTGCAATTTCTTATTCACCTTCCATTCATCATTTATATAGACAAGTGAGTTTAAATAATTTCTATCTGAAAATTCGAACTCTACCGTAATGCGTAAATCCTTTGTAATAAAACGGCGAGGCATAAATGTAATTTCGGCAGTATTGTAATCAATAATATAATCGTATTCTTCACCACGTTTCATAAGTTCGCCATCAATATACACCCGTTCAGTGCCGGCTAAAATAATAAAAAATTGTTCCCCATTAGAGCCTGTCAATTTGTATGGTCCTTGATTTCCTTCAAGTGCGGTCAATATATTTTTTACAAATTTCCCTTTGGCCAATGAAGCACCAAAACCAATTTTGTTTTCGCCATGAATTGACGTTTTAAAAGAAGTTGAAAAGAAACCACCTTGAACACGTTTATAAAAATTCATAAAATAACCGCTTGGTTTTTTAATATCATAATCACCCACAATCATAGTTGCACGTTTTCGCTGAAGTTGAATAAATACTTTATCAAATTCTTGCAGTTGCTGTGTATTGCCTTCGGGCTGAAACGGAATGGTATTGTCCGTGATGGCACCTGTAAGTTTAATACTATCGCCGATATCACCTTCGAGTTGCAGATTGAATTGAGAATTGAGTACCACATCCTGACTATTGCCAAATGAAAGTGCCCTGCCAAAGCTTCCGTTATAATCAACATTCCCAAAATCAATGAAGGCTCCACCAGTATTAGCTTGTATGGCATCATAATAAAAGGTGGTCATACCGGCCAAGCGTTCGATTTGCTGAACATCTTTATGAAAATATTTCTTTGAAAAATTGAATGGGAAAACGTTATATTGAATGTGGAAGCTGTCAATGCCGGGCTTTCGTTTCCATATCAACAAGTTTTTGCTGTAGTCAATTGAATAGAACGAAGTGTCAATGGTTAAAATTGAAAATGAATTGGGGATGATACTTAAACTATCGATATGAAGTGTATCTGTAGTGTATACAATTTTTTGCACACGGATATTGCTCATCTCAGTTTGCTGCGCATGCATGATGAGTGAGCACAAAAGGATACCGACAATGCAATTAATTATTCTGAAAATCAAATCCGGATATTATTTCTTTTAACGGATAAAATTAAGATTAATGTTGTTGCAACGAATATTTAATTATTATTTGTAGTGAGTGTTAGGTTAGAACATTGCGAGCACATCATTTAAACGTCGCGTTAGGGATAGTAGTGGAAAGCTTTTTTGCTTAACGCTGGCAGGGTTATAACCACCAGCACATTTAACCCGGCCAGCGTTAAGTAAAAAAAATTGGAACGGATAGCCCGGCCTGAGGCTTTGCGAAGGAACGCCCAAATGATTTATTCTGAAGAAGGATGCTTACATTTCCTTGTTCAATCTGATTCGTTCTTTTAGTTGACTATGAATGAAGAGTGAATTGATTGATTTATTTTCATGCACATTTCGAATGGCAATCGAAAATAATTCTGCAGTGCTCAACACTTTTATTTTGCTGCAGCTACTCTTCAACGGAATTGTATCACAAACGACCAATTCTTCTAGCACAGAATTTTCAATATTTTCGTATGCTTTTCCACTCAATACTGGATGTGTACAAAATGCCCGAACACTTTTAGCGCCTTTATCCATCAGCATGGCAGCGCTTTTTGTGAGAGTCCCTGCGGTATCACAAATATCATCTATCAATACGACATTTTTATCTTTCACATCACCAATGACAGTCATTGCCGCAATTTCATTTGCACGTTTGCGTTGCTTATCACAGATGACCATATCGGCTCCGAAGTAACTAGCCACTTCACGAACGCGATTGGTACTTCCAACATCAGGTGATGCAAAGGTCAAGTCTGGGATATTTAATTTTTCGATATAGGGAATAAAAATAGCTGAGCTATCCATATGATCGACGGGGATATCAAAAAAGCCTTGTATTTGGGGTGCATGCAAATCCATCGTCATAATACGGTTTGCGCCTGCTGTGGTCAAAAGATTAGCGACAAGTTTTGATGCAATACTCACACGAGGTTTATCTTTTCTGTCTTGACGGGCAAAGCCAAAATAAGGAATCACCGCAGCAATATAGCCTGCAGAAGCTCTACGTGCAGCGTCTATCATCATCAACAATTCCATTAAATTATCGGTTGGCGAATAAGTGCTTTGAACCAGAAAGACATAATTACCACGAATGCTTTCATTGAATACCGGTTGAAATTCACCATCACTAAATTTTTGAATGGTAGCTTTACCAAGTTCCTGACCATAAAAAGTAGAGATACTTTCCGCTAATGAAAGAGTCGCATTTCCTGAAAAAATTTGTACGCGTGGATTAATCATAACAAGTATTAAGTGGCGCAAATGTACAGCAGCAAATGACAATAGGCAATTCACAATTTCATAATAATACACATTGTGTATAACTTCGAATAATTCTCAAATATCCGTTTACATTTGTCAATTATCAATAATACCTTTGCCCCAAATTAAATGTCTATGAAAAAAATTACTTATCTATTTATTTTACTTTCTGTTTCGTTTCTAAGCATGCAAGCACAGGAATATAAAAACGGAATTGGTGTGCATTTTACCGGGCTTGATTTTTACGGACCTCAAACAGGAAATTATTTCTTTCATGATAAAGTAAATAAAGAAACGAATGAAATTCAGAGGCGATTGGCTTGGGATCCTTCTATCAGAGTGAGTTATTGGCATATGTTTAATAAGCGTTTTGATTTGAATGCGGGTATTAATGTAGCCGCATTGCAATATCCCGCGTCTGATAAAGATTCAAATTTTATCTTAGCCAAGTTAGGTGCCAATACCTTAAAGAATGAAGTTCCTTATATTGCGATAGATACAAAATTGAATTTTAATATTCTTCCCAAAATAGAATACATGGTTTCGCCTTATGTAACCGCCGGGTTAAGTTTTTCGATGCGTGAGAAGCATAGTGGATTGGATATTCCTGCAGGGCTTGGTATAAATATTGATTTGGGCAAGGGTGTGTTTTTAAATTGGGAATCTGATTATAGAGTAGCAGTAAGCAGTGTGAATCAATCTCATGTCAGTCATAGTTTGGGATTTGTATACTGGTGGAAATCGAGTAAAGAAGTGAAAACGCCTGTTTTAAAGGCTCCAGAGCCGGTGATGATAAAAGATACAGACAATGATGGTATCGCCGATGCGGATGATGCTTGTCCGACAATACCCGGCAAAAAAGAAATGAAGGGTTGCCCCGACAGAGATAATGATGGCATTGCAGATAATGAAGATTTATGTCCGGATACAAAAGGATTGAAACAATATAATGGCTGCCCGGATACAGATGGAGACGGCATTCAAGACAGTAAAGACAATTGCCCAACAGTGGCAGGGTTGGCAAAATATAAAGGCTGTCCAATTCCGGATACGGATGGTGATGGATTTAATGATGAAGTAGATAAATGTCCACAGGTTGCGTCTAGTACAAATAGCGGTTGCCCGGAAATTAAACAAGAAGACA
>JANNYV010000398.1:0-4999 GCA_031410275.1 Bacteroidota bacterium | reverse complement strand
GAGAAACAGGAAGCCTTGCACAAACTTGCATCTCGTAACACATTTTGATTGTCCGAGTGTGGTGATAAACATGAAGTGAGAATGAACATTAATTCGGAGCGGCTCTATCTCCGCCAACGTTCGGTGGCTTGCGCAGGGGCGGTGGTAAAGGTAGGAAGTATGGATAAAGAACCAAAAGAAGAAGAAAGAAAAGATGATTGAAAAGCTACAAAGCCGCCATTGCGCAATTGCCACATGTTGCAGGATGCCCCCGTGACATAAACGTCTACTTCATGCAGTGTTTATGGGGTTTCCGCCTATCAAGTTGATTCTTCCGCCATCGCTGGTAAAGCTTCCGCCTATATAATATTAGCTTCCGCCTGTCAAGTTGTTTCTTCCGTTACTGTAATTGATTCTTCCGCCAATATAATATCAATTTCCGCCAGTCAAGTTGAAGCTTCCCCCAGTCAAGATTAAATTTCCGCCAATGCAGTTAAACCTTCCGTCACCATAATTTTAGCTTCCGCCTGTCAAGATTGAATTTCCGTCAATCATATATGACCTTCCGCCATAGTAGAAGATATTAATGGCTTCTATTGAGGTGCAACCGGTGGTGCTGGTTCGTTTTTGGCATTACTACTTAATGCTTTAAGTACTTTAGAGAAACTGAACTGGTCTTTTATATCTGCTTGATCTTTGTAATACTTTCTTGCAATTTTACAAACCCCGATTGCAAGTGTGTAGCAAGAATTGAATTCATTGATTGCTGCTGCAGTTGCTGTTTTGCGAGTGCCTTTAAAAGTTTCTTGGGACACGTCTGCTGCTTTTAGTGTATTTGCATATGCGATAATTGCAGTAATCAAGGTTCCACTTGAACCTTTTGTTGTTAATTCAGTTTGTAAGGTATTTGTCATGTTGGTTTTAAACTGAAAAAGCAACGCAATAAGTGATTCTTGATTACCTTGTTTAGCTTTTGTGTTATACGTTGTGAAGCCTAATTGAAGAAGTATTTCCTTCAGTCGCTTTTTATCGGCAACATAGTCGACTTCAATACCTAACTTAAAATTTGCTAAGTCATGGAAAGCATTGGCTTCGATGGAAAGAAGAGCTTGAGTAGCAAGCCGAAGTGCTTTGGCATTATCAGCACCTAGATAGGTTTGAACAGCAAGGTCTATTTTTGTTTTAAGATTTGGAAAGAATGGGTCTGCCCATATAGGTTTTTTGGAAATGAGAAATGTTTTAACTGCGGATACACTTGCATTTTCTGTAATTACGGAAATTGCGATAACCATTTCTGCGTCTTTACATTTGTAAACTCTTTCAATAGTTGCCATAGGTATTTGTGTTTTATGATATGGCGAATGTAAAAATAATTTCGAAGTATGAGAAATAATATGGCAAAATAAATAGAAAATGAAAATAGAAGTCCTGATAAAATAAAAGAATTTAATAATCAAGCAAAATTCATACTTTGACAAACAAATAACATACTTTTGTTGAGCCATTCAATTCAGGATAGCACTAATACCCAAAATCATGAAAAATGTTTTCTTTTCTTCGGCAAGGGTTAATTACCACCCCAACCCTCAATTAAACAAATTATTCGCAATTCTAATTTGCTTAATTTTTAGTAACAACGCTTTATTTTGTCAGTACTTTACAAGACTTTACAAACCTGTCGCTGGTTATGATTTTGATAATCATGAATCATATATACTTCAAAAATTTACTCCTTCTTCAAATTATACATTTGATGGAACAATTATGGTTCAAACCGTTACCACCGCTACTAATGAAGCAATTCAAATTACACTTGTTGATGAAAAGGGAGTATTTCAAAAGGCTTTTACAATTTTTGAAGGTACAAATTTGGGAGACTATGTGCCAACATGTGCAGCATATAACTCAAGTATTCATGAATACTGCATAGCCGGAATTCATAATTCTATAACGAGCCCTACAGGTGATATGGAAGGTTGGTTCTTGTTTTTAGACGTTGACTTGAATGTTATAAATGGATATACTTCTGGTCTCGATTTATCTGCGGCCGGAATTGGCCCATCAGCGAATATGTTTGTAACCGATGTAACATCGATGGAAGGAATTGCACCGGCAGGATTGGGAGATTTTGCATATGTTGGTGTCGGTGGTAATGCCGGTGACCCTACACCTGTTAGTGTAGCTACAACAGTTCAAAAACAAATGTGCATAGGATATGCAAGTTCAGCCGGTATAGGTTCAGGAGTAACTTATGATTTGACAGACCCCGCGCTATTGTTAGCGCCTAATGAAGAGAATAATATGTATTTTCCTAGCAGAATAGTTGAATTACCAATCGGGGGTACATATGGGGGGTTTATGGTTTGCGGTGTTGGTGCAATTGACCAAAGCACATCCTTCCCCTCTCATACTACTTTTTTTCTAAGAACAGATTATCAATTTGGAACACCTGCAACAACACCCAATAATAATATTGAATTATATTCTTCTGCAAATACTCATGAAAAGCTTTACGCATCAGATTTATATTATGATAATGCCCAAAAGTGAAGTTTGGTTTGCCGGCAATGGCTATGGAAACAATGATGGGGAATTAAGTTTTTTTTATCAAAAGCTTAATTTAGTAAACCCTGGTGTTCATATTTATGGCAATATGGGAGGTGGCACAGTTGCACAACCAGCCTTTGGAAAGTTGTATCCTTGGTATCAACATGGCATTTTAGATGTGGCGAAAATAATGCCAACAGATAATGTTGATGAAGCCGGTGTAGCTTCAAATTTTTACGAATGTAATTATTATCCAAGTATACCATCATATCCTAGTTATAGCTTTCCGATGTTGAACCGTGTGAATTATAGTGATGCTTTTTTAGATGATTTTGCTACTCCATTCTTTCAATCTACAACAATTTATACTTATCCAAGAGTTGCAGGAAATACAAGTTTAGGAAATTTCTTTCCCTTCTTAGATTTTAACAACAAACATTTTCCGAATCATACAGCACATCAACGATACTTATCGGGTTACGGTGAGGAGAATTATGTAATGGGAGCAACAACACAAGACCCTATAAGCCCTGTGACCGGCGTAGAATATATGGCATTAGATGCAACGACAATATTTGGTTATAATCCATGTAACTATGAAACCGAAAGTTTAACAGCGGATTATATTGAAGCTGGTCTTTATGTTCCTCCAATTACCCCAACCTCAAGTGTATTAAATATTTACTATCCTTCGCTTAGCACAACCGATATTTCAGATATAGAAATTAATGAGTGCGATGGCATGTACGAATTTAAAACGGCAGGAATAAATACAACTTCATTGGAGTTACTCAATTCTGAATCAAATTTTGTGCTAAAATGCAGTGATAAAGCCGTAACCTACAAGGTTTATAACACATTAGGTGCGATAGTATTGAAGGGTCATATTGGCAATGGGTATGCTTTCGGCGAAATGAATAGTTTTGCATCAGGCGTGTATTTGGTTGAAGTATTAAATGGACAAAACCAACGCATCGGGATCAATAAATTTGTAAAATAATATACGAGTAACGATGAGAAAATGTTTTTTAATCTTAGGAATAGTATTTTGTTTTGCAGCTAGCGCGCAAGTATATACAAGAGGTGGCGCCAGTCAATTATATTGGGATTGGAGACCGGATATTGCAAGCAATTGTTACGAGTTTACTTACGTTAATTATGTGAAGGTGAATTTACTCCCCCCTCATTATGATTATAAAATTGGAATAATATATTGGAATGACTGTAATTATGGAAAATCCTATATCATGGATAGCAATTGTTCTTATATTCATCACCCATTGCATGATACTTTATACAGAGTGACCACTTACTACGGAGAACGAGATACGCTATGCGGATTTGATGCACCTTACAACCCAGGTACTGATATTAATTTCGCAGAAAAGAACTCACCAATAAGAACAAAAATAATGTATAAAGGATTGGTGTATTTACCAGAAAAATGTAATCGATGGTATTTTTCGGCAGCAAAATACTTCACAACAAATGGAGTAGACCAATATTATTGTACAAATGGGTCTTTTGGAGGAGATGGAACATATACAAATACGAAATCAAATATTGATTCATTCCTATTCTCTGATTGGATTGGACAGCTTGACCAATACAATTCCTTTTTTCAAATGCCAATTGCATGTTCATTTGATAATTCTGAATTTTCAAACAATAATTCAACCCGATTTATTACCCAAGTACCGCATTATTTTCCGAGTAATAAAAATGTTGAATATAATGCCGGTAATTACGATCCAGATCACGACAGTATTTCTATTTCAATTCCTGATACCATTAAATCAGCAATTGGAATCACAACATACATTGGTTATGGTGGCACTATGTTTTGCCCAACGGATTCATCGGGAAGTCCTATCAGTAAAATTATGAATTACAATTATTTTTTCGCCCCCCTTCCCGGACAAATAGGAACAAGCCCTTTAAGGTTTAACGCACTAAATAATCCATTTGATACTGATAGTACATTCCATTTAGTTGATAGCACTGGAAGAATAACATTTAATGCAAAAAGTGATATGGAACCAATATTATATACTAAGGCAACTGAATATAGAAATCATAAATTTTTGAGCGAAACTTTTATTATAAATCAGTTTACGCTTATCAATGAAAATAGAGAACCAAGCTATATGCGAATAGATACCTCCTCTGTTCAAAACGCTTTGTTTAATAACCAAGGTACGATGATGAGTTGTGCGGGATTGCCAATTAATTTTGACGCTTTCGTAAAGCTACCAATTACCGGAGGAGACTTGATAGTTAGAACGACAGCTGACACTACCCTACCCGGTAATGGCGCTTGCGCCATTACCGGGATACATAGTGATAGTGTGCATTTGAAATTTACATGGACTGTGCCATTGAATGCCCGAGGATTATATAACGTATATGTGAGTGCAAAAGATACAAATTGTTCTCCACCTTATAATCACTATCTGCAAGTGTATACTTGGAG
>JANNYV010000397.1:0-4244 GCA_031410275.1 Bacteroidota bacterium | reverse complement strand
TCTTATACTAATTTCTATTATTTTCGTGGCATGCATTCCTTTCAAGAATTACTCGCCAAATTTGAACATTATTTTTCGCAGCACCGATTTCCCGAATCTCCGCCAACGTTGTATGAGCCATGCTCTTACTTACTCAATATGGGTGGTAAGCGTGTCAGGCCTGTCTTATGTTTGATGAGCCATGAGTTGTTTGCCGATATTAATGAAAATGCGTTGAACACTGCTATGGCTATTGAACTGTTTCATAACTTCACATTAATGCATGATGATATTATGGACAATGCACCTTTGCGAAGAGGGAATACAACTGTTCATGAAAAATATGGGACAGCAACAGGCATTCTTTCCGGTGATGTGTTGAATATTTTTGCGTATGAACATTTAAATAAAGTCAATACTGAGTATATACATGCAGTCATACAATTATTTAATAAGACAGCCATACAAATTTGTGAAGGGCAACAATTAGATATGGATTTTGAGAAGCAGCAATTTGTAAGCCTCGATGAATATATGCATATGATTACTCTTAAAACATCTGTGCTTCTTGGTACATCGATGAAGTTGGGCGCAATGCTAGGAGGTGCAACTGATGGATGTTCTAACATTTTGTACGACTTTGGAAAATCACTCGGTATCTCATTTCAACTAATGGACGATTATCTGGATGTGTTTGGCGATGCCTCTAAAACGGGTAAGCAAACCGGCGGTGATATTCTTTCAAATAAAAAAACATTCTTGTCGGCAAAGGCATATGAAATTTCATCTGATGAAGAACGCAATGAAATGAAATTATTGTTTTCTGAAAATGATTCGCATAAAATAAATAACACGCTCACTTTCTTTGAACGGAAAAATATTAATGAGTTAACGCGTGAGGAAATAAAAAAATATTCAGACAAGGCGTTCGAATTATTGGAAAAAGCGCCAATCCTTTCGAAGCGAAAAATTCCATTACAAGAATTAGCAGTGCAACTGTTAAACAGAGAGTATTGATATGAAGAGTTGTAAGTTGAGAGTTGTGAGTTGAGAGCAATACCTAATTTCTTTCAATGAACTTCTTAATTCTTATGCCTTTCGACGAATGCCTTTCGCTTCTTTATTTAATATTAAAATGCAACAATTCTTCATCAAATAATGAGGCGTTTAATTTGTCGCCAATCGCTGCAGGACCTACACCTTGCGGGGTGCCGGTAAATAATATATCACCTATATTCAACGAAAAGAATTGGGAAACATAGGAGATAATTTTTTCAAAGCTGAAAAGTAAATCACTTGTGTTTCCTTGCTGAACGATTGTATCATTTTTCTTGAGCGAAAATAACATGGGATGATTTTTTATTTTGTCATCAATTGATTTCCACTTTCCAATAACAGCTGAGTTGTCAAATGATTTTGCAATTTCCCAAGGCAGCCCTTTTTCTTTTTGTTGTTGTTGCAAATCGCGTGCAGTAAAATCGATACCCACCGTAACGGCATCATAATAAGCGCTCGCAAATTTTTCATTAACAGCTTTTCCGTTCTTGCAAATTCGAAGTACAATTTCACATTCGTAATGTAAGTCGCTTGTAAAGTTGGGATAATAGAAATCCTTATTGTCTGACAGTAAAGCAGTGTTAGGTTTCATAAAAATAACAGGCGCTGAGGGCACTTCATTTTTTAATTCCTTCGCATGCTCTGCATAATTTCGTCCGACACAAAATATTTTCATACATCAAATTTTAAATTGTTACATAAATTCATTGTTCGCTCAATACCCATTGTGGCAAAGTTTTCAATAACGTCACAACAAGCCATCACCTTTTTATTCACCAATGGAATTTCAGTATCTGTCCAACGTCCAAGAACAAAATCAACTTGTCTTCCTTTCGGAAAATTATTGCCAATCCCAAACCGCAGTTTTGGATATGCATTAGTTCCTATGCTCTCCTGTATACTTTTCAATCCGTTATGACCCGCATCAGAGCCACTTGCTTTTAACTTTATTACATTCAATGGAAAAGCCAAATCATCTACTATAGTCAACGTGTTTTCAATACTGATTTTTTCTTTGTCAATCCAATACTTAAATGCTTTCCCGCTCAAATTCATGAAGGTGGTAGGTTTAATCAGCAACAATATTCTGCCTTTAAATTTCACTTCACAAATATCCGCTAATCGGTCCGATGAAAATTTTACTCCATGTTTGTGAGCAAATACGTCTATCACATCAAACCCAATATTGTGGCGGGTTTCAACGTATTCCGGTCCAATATTACCGAGGCCTATGATTAGAAATTTCATGTAGTAAATTTGTTATAAGGTTATTCGGTTAATAGGTAATTGAGTTACTGAGAGATGTGTAAATAACTCAATATCTAAATAACTCAATTTCATATTCACTTCATTTTCTCCAATTCCGTTTTTGTTACAATTTTATAATCCTTCGGAATGTCAAATACTTTTAATTCAATACTTTTAGTTTCTACATTCGAGGCAACAAATTTAATGGTGGTTGAACCGGCAGATTTTACCTCATACTCTAATGGAATTCCTTTTAAGCCGGGGAACATGGTATTAAAGGCTTCATTTGGAGGAAGTAATTCAGTGGTATAAAAAAATGTAGCGCTTTCTCCATTTGTATATTGAACCTTGGAAGCAACAGATGCATAACCGGCCAATTTTTTCTTTTGGTCAACATCCATGAATACTGCATTTTCGAAGCGTTTGTTTTTTCCCTGCACTTCTGCCGGTGACATTTGTAAGGCATACTTATTTTCTTCATCAATATTTAATGAAATGGTTATACCCGTTTTATGATTATAAATGACAACATTATTGAAGCCACCATTCATGACCAATTCGCGTTTTGTAAATCCATTTTTTACAGTCACCACATACATCCCTTGGGGTTTATCATTCCCGTTGATATACACATCATATTTTAATACGCCTTCAGAAAAAACTTTCTGTGCATTCAGTTGGTAACTAAATAAAGCAAAAAGTGAAATGAAGAAAGTTAGTTTATACATAAAATTTAATTTAATAAAATCCTTGAGAATTTTTCATCTATACAATGAGAGTATTCTATACATATTTTTCAGAGGTTAAGAATCTTTACCAATTCTTCTTTTTTTCTGCGGCTTACTTCCAACTCCGTATCATCATTCATCACCAACATATTGACATCGCCTTTGATAAATTTTCGGATGTATTTTAAATTGACCAAATGTGAATTATGAATTCTGCAAAAGTTCGAACGGGGTAAAATATTCTCTACATCTTTTAATGATTTTGAAATGAGGATCTTTTCGTTATTTGTCAAATAAATATGCGTGTAATTATTCGAAGCCATACATCGAAGTATTTGATCGAGAAAGATAAATTTTAATCCGTCAGAAGTTGGAAACGCAACCCGGTTAAACGGATCATTATTGTTTAACAGTTTTACATTTTCGAATAAGTTCTTTATTTTCTCTAATGGATTTGAAACGGCTTTATGATCTTGCACCCGTTGCACCGCTGATTTTAATTCATCTACATTAATAGGTTTTAGCAAATAATCAATCGCGCTAAACTGGATGGCTTTAATACCATATTTAATATGTGCCGTGGTAAAAATAACTTCAAAATTAATGTTCTTGATTTTTTCCAATATATCAAAACCGCTCATGCCCGGAAGTTCTATATCCATAAAGACTATATCAGGATTCAATGTAGCTAATTTCGACACCGCATCCAATGGTTTATTGCAAACAGCTATCACATGAAGCTGTGGGAGGTAGTGTTTAATTAATTCTTCTAAAACCTGCGAGCTAGTTATTTCGTCGTCTACTATGATAACTCTCATGTTGTAAATCTAAGTCAAAGTTTTAAATTCCATTCATTCATTTAACATTATTTTTTCTTCACTTAGGAATTTAGTTTTTATATCTTGCGCAAATGTTTACGCAGTAGTTTTATCTAAGCGTGTATTCATTTATTAATAAATAGTTCGGAATATGAAAGTAGTATTGTTTGCAGGTGGTTTGGGTACTCGTATATCAGAAGAAAGTCATCTGAGACCAAAGCCTATGATAGAAATTGGAGGCAAACCTATGTTATGGCATATCATGAATATCTACGCAGCCTATGGTCATAACGAATTTATTATTTGCTGTGGATATAAAGGTTGGATGATAAAAGAATATTTACAACACCAAAACGGCTGCTCGGTTGTATTGTTGTCATGGTGCAAATTTTTCCATGTTGTTGATGAAACGAGA
>JANNYV010000396.1:0-2087 GCA_031410275.1 Bacteroidota bacterium | reverse complement strand
CACGATTCAGACAAACTTGAAGCAATCACAAGATATTTCTTCATTCATTATGACAGGGTAAATATGGCTCAAATAAAAAAGATCACCACCCATCAGGGATTATACGCAATACAACATGTTAAGTTTTTAAAATTGCCAGATGTTATGCGGACGTAGGGTAGTATGAGAAACATTTAGGAAGTAGTATGGATGGCGAAGTCTATGTAAAGAACAAGAAAAACAAATTAAAACCAGGTTTAATGCACCAATGGCAGGTATGGGCGCTTTAATTATTATTACAACATGGCTTACTATATTCTGAGCGGACGGATGATGCAAAAGAATCAGACGTTTTAGCAGAACACATTCATCATCTCGCTAACCTAATTTGCAACTCACCGAATTAGTTACTTTTACCAAATAAAGCTAGTAAGTAGAAATTGTTGATCCTAAAATGTTTACCAAATAATGATCTACTTACCAAGCATATAAGAAAAAAACTAACAACCAAAATAGTTATTGAAACAAATTATTACCAAATTAGTGATTGTACCATATCAATGGATTTTACCAAATAATTTGTTTTACCAAAATTAAAATGCTTACCAAAATACCCGCTAGCTTTACTTACCAAATTAACAACATTACTAAAATAATGAATTTTACCAAAACAACAAAAATTTCAGCATAGCAATTTTGGTATAAGAAACCGATTTCCGGCAAATCATCTGCCCTTTGTAGCACACCTAGTTACAGCTAGTGGCAACAATCATATGATGGAGAAGAGAATAAAGAAAGTTTGACTGGATTTATTTTGATCTGGTTTTATATAAATTGGCGCATAAGCCAATGAAAAATGAAAAGAGTACGATAATTAGCTGGCAGAGGTATTATTCCAAAATCATGAGAAAAGTGAATTGCGCATTTGTGGTGCCCCTAACCCATTTATGTATAGGAAAACTAGAATGAGTATTCAAAACCAACCATCACACCTGATAACATAAAACCAGGAAAGAATTTTCAGGGTACCAAATATAATCCGATAATACGACATTATCGGATTATGAGGTCAATGAAAAGGATTTCCTGTAAGACATCAATACACTAAAATGGTATCATTTTAGAACCTATCCATCAAGGTTTTGAAATTTTTCAGCAATTTAGATTTTTGGGAGCTGGTTAAAGACACAGCTGCATATAATGCATTGATAGCAGGATCTAGAAGTGGATATGTGGTGAAACATGGTGGGTGTCCACTGATATGGGCTTCATTGTTAAAAACTTATATGGCACACGGTTCTGCGGAAAGCTAATGCATTGCGATAACTCAATCCTTACTAGAAGCAATACCATTAATGGAGCCTAATAAAGAGTTACATACTTTAGGTTTCATTTTAAATAATAATGCACAAGTGTTTATTGAAAAGATTTTGAGGACAGCAACAGTGCTCTTGAAATGGCCAAAATTCACAAATGGTGGCCAAGAATAAAAAAAATCATTTAAAACATACTCATCATTTTAGAGAAGCAGTTAGGGAAGGAAATATAAGCTTGAAGGATGCATTGAACCGTATGGCATTAATTTTCTTTGGTGCATGTTCTTGCCGCATCATCTTTAACCAAGTTTGAGTAACTGAGGAAGACTGTCTACCTATTCTTCTTGTGTATCAGATCTCCAGTTTCCAATGCAACCTTCTCACTGTACATCAATTTAAACATGCTAGGATGTGAAGAAATAAGTTTGCTGTTTGAATCCATGGTATAGGGAACTCTTTTATCGTGAGAAAGAGTTTCAATGTAAGACAGAGAATTGTTTACCATATGTTTTGAGCATTGATGCTGTAATTTGTACTGCCGAATGCTTTCTTCTTGTTGATCAGTTGATCATATACTTCTGTTTCACTTTCTTTGTCACTATCATCATCACTCATCATCATTGCTGTAAATAAACTACCTTTATTATTCTTATTACCTTTTGATTTATTATTATAATTGGATCCATAACTCTGATTATCTTTTGTTGCTCCTGGTAATAACCATTTGGTTTCTTGACTCATTGCGGCTGCTCCGGAATATGATTTCGGTACAGATGATGATGTCTTCTTCGT
>JANNYV010000395.1:0-2576 GCA_031410275.1 Bacteroidota bacterium | reverse complement strand
GATTAGAGCGGCGACTTGCCCAAGCAATTGCTTATCTGAACCTTCTAAAGTCATCATTGGGTTACTACCTTTCAATGTTTCAGTCGTTACTTTCAATTCATTAGGAATTTCAAATACGATATTATGAGAATAGCCCAACGCTAAATCAGAAGCTTACGTAAGCCTGAGCCGTACAAAGGAAAAGGTGTGAAATACTCAGACGAATATGTACGTCGTAAAGCAGGTAAATCAGCCGGTAAATAAAATTAAGTAAAAACAGATTGGTTACAAGTCAATCATAAAAAATAAAATAACATGGACGCAAAAGTAGAAAGAAGACAGAAACTAAAATGGAGAATTCGTAAAAAGATCTCCGGTACAACATCATGCCCTCGCTTATCTGTGTTTAGAAGCAACAAAGAAATTTATGCTCAACTGATTGATGATGCAACAGGTGTAACCTTAGCGTCCTCAAACAGCCGCGGTAAAGATGTCGAATCGAAAGGAAATAAAGTAGATATTGCCAAGTTAGTTGGTGCATCTATTGCTTCTAAAGCCAAAGCAAAGGGAATCGAAAAAGTAGTTTTCGATCGAGGTGGTTATCTTTATCACGGACGTGTGAAAGCAATTGCAGACGGAGCCCGTGAGGGTGGATTAAATTTTTAATCCCAACTAAATAAATTAAAAGAATTCTTAAAAATAGCATATGTCTAAAACAGAAACAAATTCAGTAAAATCAGGCGAGATCGAGTTACATGATAAAGTTGTATCAATCAATCGTGTGGTGAAAACGACCAAAGGTGGTCGTACATTCAGCTTCTCAGCTTTGGTTGTTGTGGGGAATGGTAATGGTATTATCGGTCATGGATTAGGTAAAGCGAAAGAAGTACAAATGGCTATTCAAAAAGGAATAGATGATGCCAAAAAGAATTTGGTGAAAGTGCCTATTCTTCATGGTACCGTGCCACACGAAATATTAGCAAAATCAGGTGCTGCCAAAGTGATGATTAAACCGGCCTCTCATGGTACAGGTGTAATTGCAGGAGGCAGTATGCGTGCCGTATTGGAGAGTGCAGGTATCACAGACGTATTGGCAAAGTCATTAGGTTCGGCGAATCCGCATAATGTGGTTAAAGCAACTGTAAATGCGTTGGCTCAAATGCGTGAACCGATTCAATTTGCAAAGGACAGAAATGTAAGTTTAAAAACTGTTTTCAACGGATAATTTTTGTTGAAGCATTAAAATAAAGTAAGAACAACGAACATGAGTAAGATAAAAATAACACAGGTAAAAAGTGCCATTGACCGTACCAACCGTCAAAAGGCAACTTTGTTAGCCCTTGGGTTAAGAAAGATTAGTCAAACCAGAGAATATGAGGCAACCCCGCAAATTCTTGGTATGATAAAGAAGGTTTCACATTTAGTAAAAACTGAAAAATAAGAGGAATGAATTTACATACATTAAAGCCTGCAGAAGGCGCTACACATAGAGCAGGAAAACGCCTCGGTCGCGGTAACTCATCCGGTAAAGGTGGTACCTCTACCAAAGGTAATAAGGGTGCACAATCACGCGCAGGTTACAATCAACGAAGAGGTAGTGAAGGTGGTCAAATGCCCTTACACCGTCGTTTGCCAAAACGTGGTTTCAAAAATATTAATCGAATTGATTATAAAGTATTAAACCTTGAACAAATTGATGCATTGGCAGAACGTTACCAATTACAGGAAATTTCTCCGGAAAGCTTATATGTAACAGGGTTGCTAAATCGTACTGACTTGATTAAAATACTTGGAAAAGGCGAGTTGAAAACGAAACTTACTTTCAAAGTAAATGCCGTGAGCGAAACTGCGAAGAAAGCAATTGAAGCATCAGGCGGGAGTTTGGAAATAGTCATTTAAGATTTTTAAATAATACTAAATTCATTTAGTATTATTTTTTTATAACGAAAAATTGAAGCGGCAGGAACACAAAAGAATAATTAAATATAGTTTGAAAGGTGCTATTAATCAATTAATTTACACCGCTAAAAAACTGAACATAGAAGCAGAATGAAAAAAATAATTACTACATTAAAAAATATCTGGAGTATCGATGAGCTTCGAAATCGTATCATCTTTACACTCACACTTTTGTTGGTATACAGAGTAGGTTGCCACGTCGTAATCCCTGGTATCAATCCAAATGATCTCAGCAGCACAGCCGGACAAAACGGTTTACTTGGTTTGTTTAATATGTTTGCGGGTGGGGCCTTTAATAAAGCCTCCATTTTTGCATTGGGTATCATGCCTTACATCTCCGCTAGTATTGCCATGCAATTAGCGCAAATTGCCATCCCTCAATTACAAAAATTATCAAAAGAAGATAGTGGCCGTAAAAAAATAAATTTATATACAAGATATTTAACCGTTGGTGTTACCTTGTTTCAAGCCATTGGGTATATTACTTATTTGCGCAGTCAAAATGGAAACGCCATCATGAATGATACACCGTTATGGATGATTTCGACCGTTATTATTTTAACAACAGGTACATTGTTTGTGATGTGGTTGGGTGAAAAAATTACTGATAAAGGAATCGGGAACGGAACATCTTTAAT
>JANNYV010000394.1:0-9906 GCA_031410275.1 Bacteroidota bacterium | reverse complement strand
TGGTCAATGGGAGCCGCTGAACTTTCCTCATAGGAGTTGACAAACTCTATTTCTTTATCATAAATGGCTTTCTCAGGTAATTTGTCAATACCACTTTCCTCATATTTTATCATACTTCCCTTTTTTAAATACAATGACATGCTATTGGAGGTAGCTTCGAAAAGGAATTTCGTTTTTTTATTAACAGGATATAAGAAACCAATAGTTGTATTGATTCCAACTCTTAAGCCGGTTGTATATTTCCATATTTCAACACGACTGTAATTTGGATTATCAGAAATACGAAGGTCCTTTGTATACCTTAAATAACCAAATGTAGGAAGTGAAAATCCAATGCGACCAAAGGGCTTAATATTGTTCGAGTTTTGTGCTGAATAAGAAAATGATGGAATCAACACAATGTAATTTTTTGCTTGAATAGTCTCTTCATAATGTATATTTCCTGATGACAAACCCAACACATATTTTGTATAAAGAGAGTAATTAACTCCCATGTTCAATGAGCAGTTTTTCGTAACACGGTATTCTAGCAAAATGGTGTTTGAGAAGCCGCTGGCAAAAGAACCTCGCAAGGATTTATACGTATAGGTAGCGCTAGCCTGAAATGAAGTGTCATTCGGTGATACGAAAATTGAAGAGCCAATATATGTTTTAGCAAATGGAAACTGGTAACCTGAATGAATTGAAATGCTTAGCTGACTGTTTGAATGATTAAAACAGATTATTAATAAAAACAAAATCGTAGAAAATTTATTCATAGGCTAAAAGTAAAATAATCTCCCGTGATGAGAGATTATTTAATAAAATAACATCTGAATTGTTTAAGCAACCGTTTCTGCGCCTTCTATCAATACAATGGTTTTATTACTATTCATTTCTACAAAGCCACCTTCGATATTATAAATTTCGGTAGTGGATTTATCTTTTAAAATTTTTAATTGCCCTTTACCCAATGCGGCAACAATAGGCGCATGGTTATCGAGTAATTCAAAATAGCCGGCAACACCCGGTAACAATACGCCGTAGACGTCGCCATTAAATATTTTTCGTTCGGGAGTTAATATATCGAGATGCATAGTAGTAAAAAGTATTTAGTAGAAAGTAAAAAGTGGGGCTTCGGGTTTAAGTTAGCAACTAAGAATTAATGCTGTTATACAAACCAGAAATCATTTTTTGTATTTCTTGTATATTGTTAATTAAAATATTGTGTTTTTCTAAGGATATGTATTTAATGTTATTTGCAAGAGTAATTTGTGTTTCAAGTTCATAGGAAGAGGCAATAGCAATAGAAAGGAATTGTTTAAATTCATTTTTACTAATTCTCCCGCATCCTTCAGCAATGTTAGAAGGTATTGAAATTGCAGATCGCTGTATCTGTGAAGTAAGCCCATACTTTTCTTCTTTCGGAAATTCACTGCATGTTTGATAAATAAGTGTAGTCACTTCCATTGCTTTTTGCCAAACTTTCAACTCCCTAAAATTATTCGTTTTCATCTTTTGACAAATCCACTCTTTCTTCTTTTTACTATGGACTTTATACTCATCAATTCTTCGCCGCTTCCATCATCTTCTTCCCTTTCAATATCGCATCATCAATTGATCCGACAAGGTTGAAGGCTGCTTCCGGATATTCATCAACTTCACCATCCATAATCATATTGAAGCCACGAATGGTTTCTTCAATGGGTACCAATACGCCTTTCAATCCTGTGAATTGTTCCGCCACATGGAAAGGTTGTGAAAGGAAACGTTGCACTTTACGTGCACGTGCCACTGTCATTCTATCTTCTTCACTCAATTCATCCATACCTAGGATGGCAATGATGTCTTGTAATTCTTTATATCGTTGTAAAATTAATTTCACTTTGTTGGCCGTATTGTAATGCTCATCACCTACAATGGCGGCTGTTAAAATTCTTGATGTAGAATCTAATGGATCAACCGCAGGATAAATACCTAAGTCAGCAATTTTACGACTCAATACTGTGGTGGCATCTAAGTGCGCAAACGTTGTTGCCGGTGCCGGATCGGTTAAGTCATCTGCAGGTACATACACCGCTTGCACAGAAGTGATAGAACCATTTTTTGTTGAGGTAATACGTTCTTGCATCAATCCCATTTCAGTTGCCAATGTTGGTTGATAACCCACCGCAGAAGGCATACGACCTAACAATGCGGATACTTCAGAACCTGCTTGCGTAAAACGGAAGATATTATCGACAAAGAAAAGGATATCACGACCTTTGCCGGTACCATCACCATCACGGTAATATTCTGCAACTGTTAATCCGCTCAAAGCCACACGTGCTCGCGCTCCGGGAGGTTCATTCATTTGTCCGAATACAAAGGTTGCCTTGCTATCTTTCAAACCTTCCATGTCTACTTTGTCCAAATCCCATCCGCCTTCTTCCATACTATGTTTAAACGCATCGCCATAATTCATAATTCCTGCCTCAATCATCTCACGCATCAAATCATTTCCTTCACGGGTACGCTCACCTACACCGGCAAATACAGATACACCACTATATGCTTTTGCAATATTATTAATCAATTCTTGAATCAATACTGTTTTACCAACACCTGCACCACCAAACAATCCAATTTTACCACCCTTTGCATAAGGCTCAATCAAATCGATTACCTTAATTCCTGTAAAAAGAATTTCAGAAGCCGTACTCAAATTTTCAAACGCAGGAGGTTGTGCATGTATCGGACGGCCATTCGCTTTCGAAGGCTGAGGCAAACCGTCAATAGCATCACCGGTTACATTAAACAAACGACCTTTAATGGCATCACCAACCGGCATCGCAATAGGGATACCTGTATCAACCACTTCCATTCCGCGAACGAGTCCTTCAGTTCCGTCCATCGCAATGGTACGTACACTGTCTTCACCCAAATGTTGTTGCACCTCTAATACCAAGGGGACATTGTTTTCACGTTTAATTTCAAGGGCGCTTAATATTTCTGGAAGTTTGTTATCACCAGGAAAGTGAACATCCACAACCGCACCAATAATTTGTTTAATTTTTCCAATATTTGCCATAATCGTAATAGTTATAAGGTAATACTACCTGCTTTTTTTTAAAATTGGCGCAAAGGTAATGGTTGAACTTTGAAAATCAAACTAAGTTTTGAGGAAAGATATTCAGATATCTTGTTGTCTTTGATAATTTAAAATGAATGCCGTCCTCAAAATAATCAATTCCCCTCCGGAACTCGATTTTCATATTTCGCTTTACATATAATTAAACTAAGTGCAAGACTGCTATATAAGAAGCCCTATATATTCCACCCATTTCATGTAAGGTCCATCGCATTCGAAAGCGGTTTGGTTACCACGACATTGGATCAGGCAAAAATGAATGACCAAGTAAATTTGAAAACCCATACCTAGCTGACACATCATAAAATGCTCTTTTTCGCATTGCCTATTTATTCAAAACAAATGTTGGCCTATGGTTATCGTTTACGTAATATCAACACCAAGTGAGACCATATTATCCTGAGCGGCGTAAAGAGTTGAAGAAGAAAGAGTATTAAAAGTCTTGGAGATATTGATTTATGTCATGCAATTATTTTTACTGATGTAGTTTGATTCTGACATTAAAAATTATCTTTGAAATCACAAACCTAAGCTTCAATTGCAACGAAGAGTTTTTTTACAACGACTTTCATCATTCCTTCTCGGAGGATTGTTTCTTTCTACAAGAGCTATTGCAAAGACAAACAACGAAATTAAAAACAACTGGCATGATATTCTTGAGTATGCAAGATGGTGTCCTAGTGTTCATAATTTGCAACCACATAAAGTGAAAATAATGAATGCCACGGAAGCTGAAATTTATTATGACCCGAAACGCTTATTGCCAAAAGGCGATGTAT
This sequence comes from Bacteroidota bacterium, assembly GCA_031410275.1. Classification (GTDB taxonomy): domain Bacteria; phylum Bacteroidota; class Bacteroidia; order Chitinophagales; family Chitinophagaceae; genus OLB11. Next base: position 6,018 of record JANNYV010000394.1, on the reverse strand, counting down.
CTTCTATTTTCGCAACGGTAGCCATCGGAATTTTTATAGAAAATAGTTCAATAGCTGCCAATAAGCATGGACAAAAAATTGATATTGAAAACGTGTTTAATGCCATCGACAATACAAAAATTAAAACAACCTTGTTTGCGAAAATTAAATTGCTTGAAAATAGCGACAATGAAGAAATAGATAGAGAACTTATTCTTCAGCGAAGAACATCAAGAAAAAATTATAACGGCAATGCGTTGGATCAACATGTGTTGAATAAAATAGCCGATGAATCTAAAAAATACGGATATGATTTTCAGTATTCTATGCAAACCGACATCATCAATTTTTTAGTGGAACAAAATGAGCGAACATTATTTGAAGATTTAGAATCGGACGAAATGCGAACAGAATTAAATGCTCTTTTCAGATTTAGTAAACAGGAAGCCGAAGAACGCAGAGATGGCTTGTGGAGCCGTTGTATGGGCTTTCCCGGCGTTTTAATGAAATCAGTTTTTCATCATTATCAAATGTATGATAAAGGCATTTTAAAAAAAATGATTTCGAAATTTTACAAATCCTCCTTTAAAGGAACAACAACGATCGGATGGATAATCGGTGATTTTAATAATACAAATGATTGGCTTCAGTTCGGACGATTGATAGCACGAAACTGGTTGTTGTTTACAAAGCATAATGCATACATACAACCCTTTGGGTCATTACTCACCAATGAAAAAGCCTATCAAGAACTATGTACTAAATTGAATATTGAACAAGGCAAAAAAATCTGTATGATTTTCAGAGTTGGCTATAGCAAAGTGCCAACAAAAAGTTATCGATTACCTTTGGAAGAAATAATTATCAAATAAAAAGCATGATACATTTTATCCTCATTTTTTATGCGCAAATATTACATCTTATCCGCCGCATCTTGATGTCTTCGATGCCTACTATGAAATTGATATATATGCCCGGCATTAATAAACTTCGATGGTTTAATGGCTATGCAAAAGCCTATCAACAATTTTATGCAGCAAAGAAAAATGTACCGGCTTACAAATTATTTCTAAACGAAAAAAAATTTACCGGCCCGTCCGTTCATAAATTTATTCCCTCTATTTCTGAAATCCCTTTTACAGATAAGGAAAATTATGTGAAGCAATATAGCATTGAGCAACGATGTGTCAATGGCCGCATGCCAGATAATGAAGTCGTGATTGATGAATCATCAGGAAGTAGTGGTGTGCCTACTAATTGGGTGAGAGGAAAGAGAGAACGGGAAACAAATGGGAGAATAATACAGTTGGGAATTCGAACCTTATATCCTGATGAACCTTTGTTTGTTATCAATGCCTTTGCGCTCGGCCCTTGGGCAACAGGTGTGAATGTGACAATGAGTTGCGTAAAATTTTCGAAACTGAAATCGTTGGGTCCCGATAAATCTAAAATTTTAAATACCTTAACATATTTTGGCACTTCGCACCATTATTTAGTCATGGGTTATCCGCCATTTTTAAAATCATTGGTTGAAACATCGGATATTGATTGGGCACAATATAATGTGACCTTAATTTTTGGAGGCGAAGCAATGACAGAAAGTATGCGCGATTATTTATTTTCAAAAGGAATAAAAAGTGTGTACAGTTCATACGGTGCTTCTGATATTGAACTGAATATGGCATTCGAAAGTGACTTTAGTATTTCGCTTCGAAGATTATTGAGAGACCATGAAGGACTTAGAAAAAAAGTATTAAAATATGAAGGTCCTTTGCCGATGATATTTCAATTTAATCCGTCTGATTTTTTGATTGAAAATAATAAAGAAGGCGAGCTTATCATTACCATTTGCAGAGATGGATATATTGCGCCAAAAATCAGGTACAATATTCATGACAAGGGGCATATAGTAAATTACAAAGACCTTTTGCATTTATTGGATGAAGCCGGTATCAGCAGGGATAAATTGATGAAACCAAAAACAGATTTGCCTATACTCTTTCATTATGGAAGAACAGATAATACGGTTTCCTATTTTGGTGCAAACATTAGTCCGACAGACATACAAGAAGTGATTTTTCAATTTCCTTCATTAGCATCTTCAATACATTCTTTTTATATCAACATAAATGAAGATGAAACCGGTGGAAAGCAATTAGAAATTTTATTAGAATTAAATGAGCCGTATTCGTCCGAAGAGATGCCTTCTATTCAGGAAGAATTTTTTCAAAAGCTAACTTTAATCAATCAAGATTTTCGTGAGGCGATAAAAATGGTTCCTGAAAAATATAAACCAATGCTTACTTGGGTACCTTATAAGACCGGGATTTTTAAGGATGCGGATATACGAATTAAGTTGAGGTATAGTTGATCAATTTAAATATACAACTAAAGTAAAAACTCTTCAATGTTGTTGCTATTGATAACTTCGAAAGTATGATTCGGGTAGGTATTGCTGAATGTCTTACTCAATCTTGCTTTAGCTTTTGGATTCCATTTTATTTCAATGGCATTCAGTATTCCATCACGTTCTATAATCAAATCTATTTCCTGTTGATCCTGTGTTCTCCAAAAATAAAAATTGGAAAGATTGTCTTTGTAATGTTCTTTTTTCCAAAGTTCGCTAATGATAAAGTTTTCAAATAAGGCTCCGGTATCTTGCCGCAATTCCCATGTTTTAAAATCACCTAGAATGGCATTTCGTATTCCATTATCAAAAAAATAAATTTTCCTTGCTTTTTTTAACTCCTTTCTCTGATTGGTTGAGTAAGCCGGTAATCTGAAAATCAAATAGGTTTGTTCAAGTAGCTGTATATATTTTTCAACCGTTTCATTTTTGAGACCAACTATATTTCCAAGTTCATGATAATTCACTTCACTCCCTACCTGTAATGCCAATGCTTTAAGCAATGAAATTAATTTTTCCGGTTTGTTGATTCCTTGCCACATCAAAATATCTTTATACAAGTAGCTATCTGAAAGTGACTTTAAGCGCACTGCTTCATCATCATTATTAGTAACTATTTCAGGATAATAACCAAAGACCAATCTATGTGGCAACAATCGTTTTTCTTCGATGATGTTGGTATGATTAACCATTTCCTGAAAGGATAAAGGAAATAAATGAAACTCCCATTTTCTTCCTGTTAGAGGCTCACTTGTTTTATTTCGCAAATCAAATGAGGAAGAACCGGTAGCAATAATTTGAATTTCATTGAGATGATCGGTGAACAATTTTATTTTGCTTCCAATATTTTCAATTTTTTGCGCCTCGTCAATGATAACAATTTCGTATTTGCCAAACAATGTTTTTAATCTAGTGCTTGTCGCATTTTGAAACATTAATTCGACATCAGTATTTTCTGCGTCTAACCATAAGACTTTTGGTGCATTACCTATCAGTTGTTCAAGTAAAGTGCTTTTCCCTACTTGTCTTGCACCCAATAGTATAATAGCTTTTCCTTTATTAATTTTGCTTTTAATACTCTTTGTAATGGACCTTCTATCATTTTGTAGATTATAGAATACGAAAATAACGGCTTATTTTCCAATCAATCAGCAAATAAACCGCTTTATTTTCCAATCAATCAGCAAATTATACGATTTTTAAAATTCTTACTTTCTTATAATTTCGCAAATCTCCCCATTTCCAAATTTTAAAATTCTCTCATTCTCTAATTCATCAATGCGCCTCCAACCAATTTTCTCCAACACCAACCTCTGCCACAACGGGTACTCCATTTGGCAAAGGCATAGCGGTTTGCATACAATCTAAAATTAATTCCTTCAATTCATCTACCTCTTCTCTCACTGCATCAAACACCAATTCATCATGTACCTGCAACACCATTCTGCTTTGAAATTTTGAGTTTTCTAATTTGGAATTTATTTTAATCATGGCGAGTTTTATCATATCTGCAGCACTTCCTTGTATAGGCGAGTTGATGGCATTCCGTTCGGCAAATGCACGCACCGTAAAATTAGCCGAAGTGATATCGCGTAACCAACGCTTGCGTCCCATGAGGGTTTGCACATAACCATGTTCACGTGCGAAGTTGATCGTATCATCCATATATTTTTGAATGGATGAGAATTCTTTTTTATAGTTATCAATAATTTCTTTTGCTTCTGTTCGACTAATACCCAAATTATCTGCAAGTCCAAACGCACCTTGCCCATAAATGATACCGAAGTTTACACTCTTAGCTTTGTAACGCATCTCTTTTGTTACATCAGACTCTAATACATTATAGACCTTCGCAGCGGTGGCTGTATGAATATCTTTATGCAAACGAAAGGCTTCACACATGGCAGCATCGCCACTGATAGCCGCAACAACACGCAACTCAATTTGCGAATAATCGGCGCTGATTAAAACACGCTTTTCATCACGTGGTATAAATGCTTTTCGTATTTCACGTCCACGCTCTGTTCGAATGGGAATGTTTTGTAAGTTGGGATTAATACTCGAAAGTCTGCCTGTTACCGCAATTGTTTGTCCAAATGTAGTATGCACTCTGCCGGTTTTTGAGTTAATCAATTCTGGTAATGCATCGACATAGGTATTTTGCAATTTGGTATATTCTCTAAACGCTAAAATATCGTTGCATATTTCATGTTGCACAGCAAGTTTTGCTAACACATCTTCACCAGTCGCGTACTGACCTGTTTTTGTTTTCTTTGCTTTCGGATCGAGTTTGAGTTTTTCAAAAAGCACTTCACCGAGTTGCTTGGGCGATGCCAGATTAAATCGTACACCGGCATCTTTATATACTTTCTCTTCTGCAATTTTTGCTTCACGTGCAAGTTCAACACTATATTCTTTTAAAAAGTTCATATCAATTCTGATGCCTTCAAACTCCATATTCATCAATACTTTCAGCAAAGGACTGTCCACTTCATAAAATACTTTTTCAACATCATGCTCCTTGAGTAATTCTACAAATTTATGTTTTAGTTGTAAGGTTATATCTGTATCTTCAGAGGCATATTCCTTTATTTTTTTTGGCTCCACGTCGCGCATGTTGCCTTGTCCTTTTCCTTTCTTGCCAATTAATTCTTCAATAGAAACAGGTTTGTATTTTAAATATTTTTCACTCAATAAATCCATACTTCGTTTGCCGTCGGGTTCGAAGCAATAATGAGCCAACATAGTATCCCAAACCTTTCCTTTCAATTCGAAGCCATAATTTTTTAATAGCAGCATATCGAATTTTATGTTTTGACCTATCCATAAAATTTGTTCATTTTCAAATAAACTTTTAAACTCATTTAAAATAGAAATGGCTTCCTCTCTATTTGCAGGAATTGAAACATAATATCCTGCATGTTCTTTTACTGAAAAACTCATACCTACCAATTCACATTCATTTGCATTGAGACCGGTGGTTTCTGTGTCGTAACAAATCTCGGAATTGTTAGCGAGTTGCAGGGTTAGTGAGTTAATGAGTTCAGTACGTTTTTCCTTCGTATCAAGCAAATGATATTCATGTGCAGTATCCTCAATTGTTTTCAACGGTGTTGTATCAGTTTCAAATAGCGAAGTTTGTTCTACTTCGCTTTTCGCTTTTCGCTCTTCGCTTCTTGGCACTTCATTTCCAAACAAATCTTTCTGTGCATTTTCCTTCGCCCCAACTTGAAAGCCATCACCCAAAATTCGTTTGCCGATGGTTTTAAATTCTAACTCACTTAAAATTTGTGCTAAGTCGGGTTTATTCCAATCGCTCAATGCGAAATCTTCTTCATGAAAAACGCAAGGCACATTTAAAATAATGGTTGCTAATTTCTTGCTCATGATGGCATCTTCTTTGCCGTTACGAATTTTCTCACCCAAGGCCCCTTTAATGCTATCAGCATTGGCCAGCACATTTTCCAAGGTGCCATATTCTTTTAAAAGTTTAGCAGCTGTTTTTTCACCAACACCTCGTATGCCGGGAATATTATCGACCGCATCACCCATCATACCGAGGATGTCTATCACCTGACCTACATGTTCGATATCCCATTTGGCACATACTTCTTTTACACCTAATGTTTCTT
>JANNYV010000393.1:0-2896 GCA_031410275.1 Bacteroidota bacterium | reverse complement strand
CATCAAATCTTTTTCAGTCAATGCAGGGAGCGAAATTTTTGTATCGGGTAAATTAATTCCTTTTTTTGAACTTAAAATTCCGGGTGTTGTTACAATAGCCGATACATCGTTATTGCTGTGAATTTCAGAAATTTTCACTTCTATTTTGCCATCATCAATCAATACTTTTTCACCAATCTTTACATCGTTGTGAAAATTTGGATAGGAAAGATAAATACGTTCTTTGGTGCCGAGGCATTTTTCAGGGGTAAATGTAATTGTATCATGTTCGTGCAAATCGATTGCATTATTTTCAACTTCACCAATTCGCAATTTCGGACCTTGTAAATCGGCGAGGATAGCAATGTTGAACGGGAATTGTTCATTGATTTGCTGAATAATTTTTATGACGCTTTCATGGTCTTCATGTTTGCCATGCGAAAAATTTAATCTGAATACATCTACACCGGCGTGCACTAAACTAATAAGGCCTTCGTATGTATTACAAGCAGGGCCTACTGTAGCAATGATTTTCGTCTTTTGATTTTTTCGTTCTGTCATGCTGCAAAGTTGCAGGATTTTAGCTTGGTATCAAAATGAAGTTTTAATGAAGCCTTCGTTCCAAGCGTGGACATTCATTATTAGACTGCATACTCTTTTAAATACTCAAAATAACTTGTCAACTTACCATCTTCGCAAATAGTCGCTCGCTCAATGATACCGCTTCGGCTATTTGATATCAGATCGGGCAAAATATAAGTTTGTAAGTAACCACCAAAATATTTTGAGGCATCACGTGGTAATTCGTTAGGTAAATTATCGACGGCCATCACATCTACTATGTTCTCATTTTGTTGAAATGGAATTGTTTTAGTCAATGATATTTTATCAAAGCCATAGGTCGGGTCTGAGATTATTGTTGAGCCTACATTGCAAGGCACAGAACCATTTTCGTCACAGGTAATATCGGCAATGACCGGTAATTTGAAATTTGTGTTTTGCATATCCGTTAATTCAAAAAGCCGAGGTATATCCTTATCCCAATACACACCGTTCATTAATATATCGGAGACTGTAGCGTACTTCAAAAACAAACAACGATATTCTGTTGGATGTAGATGAAAGTCTTCTCTATCATACCTTGCATTGTCTATTCGTTCGTATAAATCTTTTCCTTTTAGATGAGTGAATACGGGATAGTCAAATTGTTTTTGTATAAAATCTTCAGGTGATACTTGTGCAATATCTAAATAATTTAAAATGTCTAACACACCTGTGGATACTCTTCCTGAACCGGTCACAATAATTTTGATGGGTGGAACAAAAAATGTTTCATACGATTCTTTTAACTCAAGGAAATTTTTGTATGTAAATACCGGTTTCAAATCGAAGGTTTGCATTTTCTTTCCATAGGTGAGCAAACCATTGTGTGCACCAACAACACCTGCCCAATAACCGAACCCAACCACTCGATGACCGTCATCATGTGTAAGACATTCGTAATCGATCATCCGTATTTTTTTTTCAATCAAGGCGTGCATCAATTTTTTATTGTGTGCTTGTTTCTTTTTTGTATGTGAAAAGAAAAGATAGGTTTTGCCGGGGATTAATGTTTCAATTAATGCTTCTTTGACACCAAAAACGATTGAACAAGCGGATAAATCTTCATGTACTAAAATCCCTTGTTGTTGATATTCTTCATTTGTAAAACAACGGATAGCAGAAGGCTGAACCATAAACTGCACCTCCGGATAATGCGTTTGAATTTCCTTACATTGTTTTGGTGAAAATGGAGTTCGGTTATCGGGTGGTGTTTTTCCTTCTCTTACAATTCCTATTCGTATCATTGCATTTTAAAATTAAGTTGGTAAAGATAATTGAAACCCCATGAATTACTTCGCACTCTTTGAGATTCCTGTTTCGTTGAAAGTAGATTCGGTTGCGCTGCTTAAAAAGTATTATGCATTGAGTAAACAATTTCACCCTGATAATTTTACATTGGCGGACACAAAGTTGCAAGAAGAATCTGAGCGAACGACATCCACTATTCATGCTGCAAAAAAGGTATTAGATAATCCGTACAAACGACTTGAATATATTTTAAGGGAACAGCAAATTATTCAAGATGAAGAAAAATATTCGCTCTCTCCAATGTTTCTTGGAGAGATGATGGATATTAATGAACAATTGATGGAACTGGAATTTGAGAAGAATGAACATATCCTTGCGACATTAAAAAAAGAAATCGAAGAAAAGGAGCAGGAGCTATTTATGGAGGTGCAACGTTATTTTGAAATGGATGTGTTGGAATTAAATGAGGCTGATTATCCTATATTGAAAGAGTATTATTATAAGAAAAAATATTTGCAGCGAATTGCTGAGAAACTGAAATAAACAAGCCAATCTATCGAATCATTATTTCATTCAAATGTATGAAAGTTGTGAGCCAAAGCTGAATAGAATTTCTCCTGCTGAAAGCTAGCCCCGATTGTAGCGGAAAGCCCACACCACAGCCGCCTCGGGTGTGGGAGGACTTGGAGCGAAAAGCGGGACGTATGCTGAACAAATGATTGAAAGCCCGGCTTCTACTCTTTTTATTTTTTCATGTAAAACAACAAGCTATCGGTATTAATTGTTTCGTAGAAAATCTTTTTAAGTTTCTGTTGTTTGTTATAGACCATCACCTGAGGCAATATCCAATTGGGCATAAAAAATTTGGTAATAAAACCATCTTGTGCAGCGCACACAAAAATGTTGGGATAGCCGGAGACACCTGTTATTTTCAAGAAGTTTTCGAGTTCACTATAACTGCTTACCGAGCAAACAAAAATGATGGTTACATTTTTAAACAACTCATTTTTTTCTTTCATTTCGATCACTGCTTTTTGACAATGATCGAAATGAAAGAAAAAAATGA
>JANNYV010000392.1:0-2819 GCA_031410275.1 Bacteroidota bacterium | reverse complement strand
TACCGGCACCTTTTTCAAGTAATGAAAAAAATGTTACCGACAGAAACCGGAACAACTCTTCCTGCAGTAACAATTGGTAACTGGGATTCATTAAGTTTTACTTATGTGTTTAAAGGTAATTACAGGTTGCCAATTGATGGGCAAACAGCCAATATAATTAATCATACCATTGAACATTCAGTTGAAAACTTTTATAATACCGATGTTGTAGCTTGGATCCAAGCTGCTGATAAAACAGTTTATCAGGCGATTAATCTTACTTCTTTAACACCTACTTCTATAGAAGATTTTTCGGCATCAGTTCGTTCAGTTGATGTATTTCCTAATCCTGCAACAGACTTAATAAACCTGTCTATTGATTTAAAAGATAATGAGGAAATTTTGGCAACTCTAATAGATTTAAATGGCAATGTAATTGAATCGAAATCTGTGAAAATGCAAACAGGAAAGAACAGCATGCAATTTATGACTAGCAACCTAGCTTCAGGAACTTATCATGTTTTATTATTTGACTCGAAGAAGAATTCTTCCATACATAAAGTAATTGTGACCCATTAATATAGATTATTAGATAAGAAGCCACTCATTCGGGTGGCTTTTTTGTTTCTGACCGATAAAATATGCAGGTTCAGCAATATATTTTTAATCGGTATTTATTTTTATTCATACATTCGTGCTCTTAAAAAATTTATAATGAAAAAAATACTACTTTCTATTTTTACGGCACTTAGTGTAGTAAGTGCATCTGCCCAAATTATTTGGCAAGACAATTTTAACACACCAACACCACCTGCCATTCCATCAAATTGGACTCAGTACAATGGTGATGGACTTACAGTAGCAACAAACTTGTCGACGTTTAATTTTGGCACCAATGCGTGGGTGTCGGCAAAATATCAAGGTTCTACGACAGACAATTATATGGCTGCTACCTCATGGTATACACCTGCAGGAAGTGCAAATGATTGGCTTATTTCTCCGGCCTTAAGCCCTGTTACAGGTGCGTTTCTTGTCTTTTCAACGCAAGCTGCTGAAGGCACACCTTACAATGATGGATTTATTGTAAAAATTTCTACAACAAATAATACCTATACAAGTTTTAATGCAACGCCATTATTGACTGTGGCTGCAGAAAATACCACATGGACTACCCATGCAATTGATTTGTCTGCCTATAATGGTCAAACCGTCTATGTTGCTTTTATAAATAATAGCAATGATAAAAACAGAATTCATTTAGACAATGTAAAATTGCAGGTATTACCGGCAAATGATATTACATTGTTAGATATGACACCGCGAACAGCAACATACAAATCATATGCAGCCGCAGGTGGTGCAATTCCTGTACAAGGATTAATTGAAAACGTAGGGACATCAACAATTACAAGCTATACTGTAAAAGTGAATGATGGTATTTCTACTCAAAGTTTTCCGCAAACCGGCAGTATTGCACCTTTCGGAACGCAGGTGTACTCGTTAAATTATACAATGCCTTCAGCAGGAATTAAGCCTATAAAAATGTGGGTTGAATTAGCAGGTGATGCAAATCATACAAATGACTCTACATTCGCAGATTTTGGAGGAGCTTCGTTTACACCAACCAATAATCCTGTGTTTGAAGAAGCAACAGGTACATGGTGTCAATGGTGCCCACGTGGTGCTGTGTACATGGATTCATTAGTAAAAATTCACCCTGACGTGGTGGCAATTGCAGTTCACAATAATGACCCAATGACTGTCACTGCGTACGATGCTGGTATGGGGCCATTAATTGGCGGATACCCTTCAGGTTTAGTAGGTAGAAAATTAGAAGCTGACCCTCAGGATTTTTTAACTGAATATGGTAATCATATAAGTGACTTTGGTGTTGCAGACCTTACGGTCGCTCAACCAACAATATCTGGAAATACAATGCAAGTAAAAGTAGATGTGAAGATGGCTGTTTCTACCAAACCAAATTATGATTATCGCTTGGCTTTAGTTCCAACAACTGATGGAGTGCATGGTACTGCTACATCATGGAATCAGGCAAATGCGTATGCTGGTGGTGGTGCAGGCCCAATGGGTGGATTTGAATCTTTGCCAAGTACAGTACCTGCTGCACAAATGTATTACAATCATGTGGCAAAAGATATCACGGGTGGCTTTAATGGATTGACAGGAACTTTACCGGCTACGATGGTTGCAGGTAATACCTATTCATATACATTCAACTGGACGATCCCTGCAGGTATTGAATTGCAACGCACAAAAGCCAATGTATTATTGATTAGCGCTTTAAGCGGTGAAGTTCAAAATGGTAAATGGAAAGGAGCTTATCCAACTGCCGTTAATGATGTAGTAAAAGAAAGCAGTTTGCTTGTATTCCCGAATCCTTCAAATGATTATTTGAATATAGATTTTACATTAAACGCAGCATCAAATGTGGCTGTGTCTATGATTGATGTAACCGGTAAAACTGTTTACAACAATCAATTAAATAATTTAAACGGTAATCAAGGGTTGGTTATTAATACATCAACACTTGCGAACGGAATATATTCGTTATCATTAAAAACAAATGAAGGCACTATAACCCGCAAAGTAACCATAGCGCACTAATATTTTTTAGAATAAATACTTTTTCAAAGCCACTCATTCGGGTGGCTTTGTTATTTTATTAATCAAAAAATTTCGCATGTATAGTTGAAGGGGAGGCTAAACTTTTTTAATTGAATAAAAGTTTATTTCTTATTTTTGAAAAAAGTTATCCGATGACAGCCACTCAGAGCGTTAAAATATATGAAGTTCTTAAAACTCATTTCAAGAATTCGGAT
>JANNYV010000391.1:0-6441 GCA_031410275.1 Bacteroidota bacterium | reverse complement strand
GCAGTCAGATCTTTGTATTTTATTTTTTCAGTAATTTGAAGACATGTCAATAAATAGTTTTCTTCATCTGAAAAATGGTGTTGCAATTTTTCAAATTCAGCAAGGTTTATCAATGAGAGTGCTTGCGCATTACTGTCTTTTAATTGCATTCTGATGTTTAACGCTTCTGTTTGAAATTGTATTGCTTTTGCAAAATCACCTTCCGCTGCAAACGACACTGAGGAGTAATCCATCGTATAGGAAATGCCAATGCTATCTTTTATTTTTTCATACAAGACTCTTCCTTGCGAAAATAAATCAATCGCCATCTGATGATGACCTTGATCTTGTTCACTGATTCCATGATTATTTAATGCCGTGGCCATGACACCTTCATCACCTTCGCGTTCAGCAATGGTATAGGCTTCTTTGAAAGTTTTGACAGACTCAGCATCATTTTTTTGCTTTCTGTAAAAAATACCTAATTCATTTAATACTCTTGCTTTACCAATTAAGTAATGACAATTTTCAAATTGCGTAATCGCTGATAAATAATATTGAAGTGTTTGTTGATATTCACCGGCAAAATAACTTGTCAATCCTTTCAACAAAAATGCATCTGCTTGCCAATGAGCGTTTCTATTTTCTTTTCCGATACGGATCACCTCATCGCAAAGTATGACGCAATTTGTATAATCTTTGTTTTGAATATTGCCCGCCAACTCTAAATACTTTTTCACCTTACTCGAGTCGGGCTGATGCGCATATTGCTTTTGTATACTATCGGCAAGTTGCTGAGTGTGACCGCTCAGAGAAAAAAAGAATATAGTCAGTAAAAAAAGAATCCGTTTCACATCAATCTAATTTTATCACCTTACGAGTCAAGTTCCCCGATGGGGTTTGAATTTCTATTAAATAAACGCCACTCGATAAAGCTGAAATATCCAGCGACCCTTTATGAATGATATCTCCTGTGCGAAGAATCTTCCCATTTATTTCTTTCAATACAAACTTCATGCCTGTAAACAATTCCGACTGTATGTATAACTTGTCTGTTGCGGGATTTGGGTAGGTAAAAATATTATTTTCTAATTCCATTGTCGAAATAGCCAATGGAATTAAGTTCGGGTTTTTGATAATGGTTCCGTCTGTATTTAAAATCCAATTCTTCGAGTCAATCACAAGATTGGTAATATTTTTACCGGAAGGAATGATAAAGGTATTTGAGTTTTGTGTAATGTCTACACGTACTGTTGTATCACCGCTTGCACTGACACATTTTATTTCGAGAGGCGTTTTAAATAGTGGAGTCACAGCCGATGAAGTGGTATGTGTAATTTTCAAAAATATATTATTTCCGTCTGAGGCATATTCTGCGGAGAATGTTGGGTAGCCTTCCCCATATAACCATTGTGAAAAATAATCCCCGAGATTCTTTCCGGTAAAACTTTCCATGGATGTTTTTAAGTCATCAATTCCTGCGGTTGAAAAGGAATACGTTTGTTGGAAATTTTTTAAGCCGTGAAAAAACAAACTGTCACCTAAAATAAACCGTAGGGTATGAATCACGGCGCTTCCTTTATTATATGTCAATCTCGAATCAAATATTCTTCCGACATTGGTTGTATCAGTAAAGTAAACCATCGCATTAGGGTCCATTAATACATCATTATGCACATTGACCATTTTATTTTGCGCAGCGGTATAACTTCTGAATTGTGCATATGCTAAATATTCACCGTAGGATGCAAAGCCTTCATTGATAAAAATATCTTTCCATGTTTTGCAAGTGACATGATCGCCAAACCAATGATGAAAAAGTTCGTGTGAATTGGTTGAGAAGCTTCCTAAATTTCCAATACTTGTCATTGTTTGATGTTCCATACCGCCACCAAAAGGCGCCATGCAATGTCCGTATTTTTCTTCATGAAAAGGATATAATCCAAACAGGTCAGAAAAATATTCCAATACCATAGGCACACTATCTATCACCGGTTTGAACATGGTTAAGGTGGCGGGGTTATTATACACATAATTTACAATGGGAATCGAATCACCCGGCATTGCAGCAGGATGTGCATAAATGGTATAGTCGACATATTTTGCCACAGCAATAGAAATTAAATAATAATCTATCATGTAGTGTGTCTTCCAACGAAATCGTAATTTATTGCCAATTGTATCAACCCCTTCCAATAAACCATTTGAGCCCGCTTTATTGGCGCTGTCAGTTGTCACAAAAACCCATGCACTATCAGCTTTATCTTGCAAAAATTGTTTACATGGGAACCATTCATATGCACTGAAAGGTTCGCTCAAACTCCAAGTGGCTTTGTTTCCCCATGAACCGGAAGTGCCTGTACTAAAACCGTCTCCTATTGCACCCGCTCCGGTCACTGATGCATCCCCATGATAATATATTTTTACAAAGGCATCTGTATTTTGAATAAGAGGTGTTGGAAATAAGGCATAGGTAATGGCTGCGACTCTGCTAAAAGTTAAATTCTGATTGTTATAAACAACACTATCAATGCTGAGGTTAGGATTCAATTCAAAACAAAATGTGTCTAACACAGTCGATGTAACTATGGCACCGATGGTTGTGGCTCCGCTGATAACAGTGGTTGTTCGCTCTGCCTTTAAATCTAAAAAGTAAAAATGAACATCATATTTATTCATCAATGAATTGTCATAGGAACCTGCCCTTGTTTTTTTTGCAAGTTTTGAATGAGCTAGAATTTTTGATTCAGAACAAGGGTTGCTTGCTTGTGTATAAGCCACTGAGCATGCAACAAGCAATAAAAAAGTGCATAGTATTTTTTTCATTCGATAAATATAGCTCTAACTCAGTTAAAATCCGAAATCCAAGGCATGAAGTTAAAGCGAATAGCCAATAGAGAATAGCCAAAAGCTAAATTCTTACAGTTTTTGCAATTTTTTACTACATTTGTCCTGCGCAACTTTTATGGTGGTGTGTTTTGAAAAAGTGGTTTGTGTGTTCACAAGCCAGCGTAAGCAGTGAGTGAATTGTGTGATTGAAAATATATAAACGAATGAGCAATGGCATCTACTTGGTTTAAACGAATAAAGAAAAATATTCTAACTTCATCGAAAGAGAAGAAAGATGTGCCTGATGGACTTTGGTTCAAATGTCCGGGTTGTAAAAAAACGTCGACTGTCAATGAAATTAGAGAGAGTCTGTGGGTTTGCCCGAATTGCAATCATCATAACCGTATTGATGCTGCCGAATATTTTGAGATTATTTACGATCATGGTGATGTAGAATTATTATTCGAAAATATTGTTTCTAAAGACCAATTGGGTTTTGTAGATTTAAAACCATACAAAGACCGGATTATAGAAGCTCAAAAATCAACCGGGTTGAAAGATGCGATGACCGTAGCCGTTGGCGATATTAATGGAAAGCCCATTGTAACAGCCGCTATGAATTTTAATTTTATTGGTGGCAGTATGGGAAGTGTTGTTGGTGAAAAAATTTCGAGAGCCATTGATTATGCCATCGAACACAAATTGCCGTTTATGATCATCTCCAAATCAGGCGGCGCCCGTATGATGGAGAGTGCATTTTCATTGATGCAAATGGCAAAGACGTCTGCGAAGTTGACTTTATTGGCTAAAGCTAAGCTACCTTATATCTCCTTTATGACGGACCCTACAACCGGCGGTGTTACTGCATCATACGCCATGCTGGGTGATTTAAATATTGCTGAACCGGGAGCCTTAATTGGATTTGCGGGTCCTCGTGTCATTAAAGAAACGATTAAAAAAGATTTACCTGAAGGGTTTCAACGTTCCGAATTTTTATTGGAACATGGCTTCTTAGATTTTATTGTTGACAGAAAAGAGTTGAAACAAAAGTTGTCGGATTTGCTAGATTATTTTAAATAATAGCTATTAGCTAATGGCTATTGACTTGCATCATTTCAACAAAGAATCAATCACCTTAGGATACCATTCATGTTCTAATATCAAAATTTTAGAAGCTAAGGTTTCAGGGGTTTCTGCTTTATCAATTTTAATTTGCTTTTGCAATAAGGTTGTTCCTTCGTCATATTTTTCATTGACAAAATGAATGGTCATACCGCTTTGTTTTTCGTTGTTTGCAAGGACAGCTTCATGTACATGATGGCCATACATCCCCTTTCCGCCATAGTTTGGAAGTAAGGCAGGATGAATATTAATAATTTTATTTGGATACGCCTTTACCATATACTCAGGTATTCTCCACAGAAAGCCGGCTAATACAATCAGATGAGGTTTGTAAAGATCAATGGTATCAATAAAAAGTTCTTCCTTAAAAATTGCTTTATTTACAAGCAAGACATCTACTCGATGTTCTTGTGCAATGGTGATTACACCCGCCTTCGGATTGTTGGTCACAATTAAAGGAAAACTTATATCCGTTCTATTTTTAAAATAATGCAATATCACATTTACATTACTGCCACCGCCGGATGCAAAAAGCAGGATATTTTTCATTCCGCAAAAATAAGGTGAGGAGATGAGATATAAGTTAAGAGATTGAAGAAAATGAAAAACCCGCAGCACGAAAAATTAAATTTGAATTACACAGAACAAAATTTCAAGAAAAAATCTACCTCTTCCCAACTTCCTATGTTATCAGCTAAAAGCTATCGGCTAGAGGCTATTCTTTCAAATTCTATTATTATCTTCGCGCACTTATGAGAACAGAAATAGCAGAACTCCTCAAAGGAGAAAAAACAGACATCGATATCACTGTCATGGGTTGGGTACGAACCTTTCGTAACAATCAATTTATTGCCTTAAATGACGGAAGTACCAATAATAATTTACAAGTGGTTGTCGATTTTAATACATTGGATGAAGCCTTGTTGAAACGAATTACAATCAGTGCATGCATTTCTGCCACCGGTAAATTAATACAATCTCAAGGTAAAGGTCAAACGGTTGAATTGGTTGCAACTACGATAGAAATTCTTGGAGATAGTGATGCTGAAAAATATCCTTTGCAACCTAAAAAACATAGTCTCGAGTTTCTTCGTGATATTGCGCATTTGCGTTTCAGGACGAATACATTCGGAAGTATAAACCGTTTGCGGAATGCATTGATTTTTGGTATTCATACATTTTTTCAAGAACAAAATTTTCTAAATATTCATTCCCCGATTATTTCGGCAAGTGATGCAGAAGGTGCCGGTGAAATGTTTCGAGTGACCACATTAGATTTAAACAAATTGCCCAAAACAGAACAAGGCGAACTTGATTTTTCACAAGATTTTTTTGGTCGTAGTAGCAATCTCACAGTAAGCGGACAATTGGAGGCAGAGCTTGCTGCCATGGCCTTTACAAAGGTCTATACCTTTGGGCCAACCTTTCGTGCAGAAAATTCGAATACAGCAAGACATCTTGCCGAGTTTTGGATGATAGAACCCGAAGTAGCTTTTAATGATTTAAAAGATAATGCAGATTTGGCTGAAGCCATGTTGAAATATGTGATTCGTTATGCGATGGATAAACATCCCGATGATATTGATTTCCTGGATGCAAGACTTGCTGAAGAAGAAAAACAAAAACCAACAAATGAACGGGCTGAGTTTGGTCTGAAAGAGAAATTAAATTTCATGTTAGAAAATAATTTCGAACGTGTGACGTATACTGAGGCCATCGAAATTTTATTGCAATCACCTGCCTATAAGAAAAAGAAATTCCAGTATGATGTGAGTTGGGGTATTGATATGCAAAGCGAGCATGAGCGTTATTTAGTGGAGAAACATTTTAAGAAGCCTGTTATTGTAACCGATTATCCGAAAGATATTAAAGCCTTTTATATGCGTCAGAACGAGGATGGAAAAACAGTGGCCGCGATGGATATATTAGCACCAGGCATCGGTGAAATTATTGGTGGCTCACAACGCGAAGAGCGATTAGATAAATTGGAGCAACGAATGAAAGAAATGCATATTCCAACGGATGAAATGTTTTGGTATTTAGATACCCGTCGTTACGGAACCTGTAAACATGCGGGTTTCGGACTAGGCTTCGAACGTCTTGTGCAGTTCGTAACCGGTATGGGAAATATCAGAGATGTGATTCCTTTTCCGAGAACGCCAAAGAATTGTGAATTTTAAAAGAAAAGATGCTAGATATTAGATGACAGATGTTAGGGATAGAAATTTTAGTACTATAGACATTTTTACCATGCAAAGCATTATTACTTCACAGTTTCATGCTGTTGTTTTTAGTGATTTTAAAACTTCAATTTACAACAATATTTTTTTAGGGTTGTAAACATCAGGTATAAAAAGCTGAAGAAAGTTACTCAGCTTAAACGGTGCCATCGCCACTAAAGCTGATGAAAGAGCCTTACGCTGACCCCATAAAAAAAAATAAATTTCTCGTTCGAAAAAGTTGAATAAAAGCGATTCGATTTTTCACATAGTTTTAACGCCAAAAAAATGA
>JANNYV010000390.1:0-1737 GCA_031410275.1 Bacteroidota bacterium | reverse complement strand
CCTGTGCTATTCCAATTAAACGTTCTGGCATAATAACCTGATATACCTGATGTTAACCGTACAATTGGAAAATTTGTGTTCATCTGATAATCATCTCCATAAATAGTCCCTTCAGACCTTCCGTTAAATTGAGTTCCGTATATTTTATATGAATTGCAATCATTGGTAATGCTTCCTGTTATAGTCGGTTTCCACGATGCTGATGGTGAACCAGCAGGTGTATACACGTAATATTGATCATCATCATACTGACTAAATAATATTTGGCCATTCGGAAGATTTAAAAAATTTGTTTTATAACAAGTTGTTGGAAGCGATGCACTACCATCAGGCGCTGTGAGTAGGGTATAGGTGTTGGTTAAGTAATTGAACTCATAAAACTTAGTGGGTGTTTGAAATACATTTCCTGAAATTGGCGCCGGCGAACATGATAAAATAATTTTACCATCAGGCATCATGCTAACCGGAGCATCGGGTTGACCGTATGTACCGGGCACATCGGGCCCTGCAGCCCAAGTACCTGCGCTATTATTACCTGAAGGAGTATAATACGCTGTGTTCCCGGAACCTCCTACAAAAAATGCTCTGCCATCGGGCAACAAAGCTGCACCACCGGTTTCAGAACCAAATGCAGAATATAAATCCACCGGCACTGCGCCATCAGCTACCCATGTATTAGTTGCAGGAAAATACCGTTGTGAGGTAAATGAATTTGTTGGGACCATTAAAATTGTTCCATCAGGCAATTTCAACCAAGTTGATTCATTATGGCTAGCATTTGTATTGTCAGCGGCCGCAAAGGTATTGGTCAAAGGGTTATACATTTTACAGGTTAATGAACCTCCACCCACTATAGCTTGTAGCACTTTTCCATCTTCCATTATTTCTGAATTTGCATCACTCACAAATCCTCCGGGTGCCGGTGCAGCAGACCATGAATTTGTAAGTGGATTATATATTTCAGCCGCCGAACCACCTGTACCATATTCACCTCCGCAGACATAAAGGCGGCCATCTTTTAGTAACTGTGTTGAAAAAAATTTACGCGTATTGGCCATAGGGGCAATTGTTGTCCATGACCCGAATGAATAGGCTCCAAACAAAGTACTTGGAGTAAGTCTGTCCCAAAGGTTCCCGAAACCCACTACATTTCCATCACCGGGAGGGGCCGTTTTACAAATTACTGTACCATCTGAAAGCAATAGCATAACACCCTTGTTGATATGAGGTGCTGTTGCAGAAACAGTCCCCCAGGTGCCTTGTGATTTTACGTTTTGAGTCAGTGAAAGAAATAATAAACAAAGGCAGCACGTTTGAAACATACGCAATTTGTGTGTCAAGTTTGATTTGCCTTTGATAATTAATTTTCCATAGGCCATTATAAATTTGGAAACATTTTTCATAGTATTTTTTTAGTGTTACAAAATAAAAAAAGTAACAACCATTATTCCCGTCAATGAGTAAATGGCAGGTTTGAACGGGTAAAAAGCCAATATGAGCGTGTTATTGGTTACTTCCTTAATACATAAAGCGTATCGACATTTGTGCAATTTCAACCTTGAAGTTGAATCAAATCAACCACATCAACGCATTCTTATCCCTCGAAGTTTGGAATACTATTTAAATGAAACCTACAAACAAAGGCTCCTAATCTCATTCTTATTTGTTTTACGGATGACTTGAAAAAACAAAATTATTGACATTGGCTTCTGCAATCGGTGAATCTAAAATATCAAC
>JANNYV010000389.1:0-5590 GCA_031410275.1 Bacteroidota bacterium | reverse complement strand
TAAAAATATTTTTGAATGTCGAAAATGAAAAAGCTATGTCTCTGTTGATCTCACTTGATCTTAGGTAGTTAGATTAAACGAATTCACTTTATTTGATAGGTGCAATTGTTTTCATTTTTTTCGCCATTCAAAAAGATTTTCTTAACGCCATTTTTCTAAGGTCAGTGAAATGCATTCGTCATTATAAAAAATGGAACGAAAATTTGAAATGAACCTCGTGAATATAGCGAGCGTGAAGGATGGTAGTGGAAAGCCCGGAGTGAGGCACGAGCGAGGACTTGCAACGAACAGCCTGACCCTGAAGTAGACCCGTTGGCAAAAATGTAATATTTTAATTACCGGTAAAACTTTCTTTGCCACGGGGCACTTCAGGGGCACGCCCAATATAATTTCATAAAAAAACCCCGCAATATTTGCGGGGCAGTAACATTAATCAGATTCGAATTCTCCTTCTTCTTCCAAGTCTATCTCTTTATGATTTGCTTTTTGACTCACTTTATGACTTTTCATTTGATCGATTAAAGCCTTCAATGCTAAGTCAAATGATTCTTCAAATAGTTTTGATTCGTGTTTGACAAAAAAAGTATGTTTGGGAACATGTACTTTTATTTCAGCGATTTTATCTTTGATTTGATGAACAACGTTATCGACCTTCAAATAAACTTCAACATCAACAATATTGTCATGATATGTTTTTAGTTTCACTACTTTTTCATTGACATGATCCAGAAGTCTTTTGTCGGCATCAAAACGATGCGTTCTAATTTGTACGTTCATTTTAAGAAATTTTTTCTGTGAATAAATAATTATGTATAAGAGCTACTATAAAAGTATAACAATAAAATAATAATTGCAAAAAATATGCCGTAGTTTTTGAAAAATAAGAATATTTTTAGCCTTTTGGTACAAATGAATGAACACCACCACGATATCATTATTGTTGGCGCAGGGCTTGGCGGCTTGCTGAGTGCTGCATTGCTTTCGAAGGAAGGTTATAAGGTATGTGTATTGGAAAAAAATAAGCAGATCGGCGGTTGTCTTCAATCATTTGGACTGGATAAAAAATTAGTTGAATCAGCGGTGCATTATATCGGAAGTTTGGATACAGGACAAACGCTGTACAAGATTTTTAATTATTTAGGGTTGACGGAGCAGTTGAAATTGAAACGGCTTGATATCGATTGCTTCGATCAACTAATTATCGAAGACAAGGAATATAAATTTGCACAGGGGCATGAACATTTTATTGAGACCCTTTCATCTTCTTTTCCCGGAGAACAAAATGCTATCAAACATTATATGGATGATGTGAAATATATGTGTGAGCATTTTCCGATGTATAATATGCAAATTGGTGATGCGGAAGATAAAAAAAGGGTCAGTCACTTTGGGTTGAAAGAGAAGCTGGATACGTTTACTAACAATGAACAACTGAAACAAGTATTAACCGGCAATAATCTTTTATATGGTGGACATTATGAGCATACTCCTTTTTATATTCATGCTTTAATTGAAAACAGTTATATAGAAAGCAGTTGGAAATGCAGCGAAGGCAGTACACAAATTGCGAAGTTGCTGAAACAACTTATTAAAAAAAATGGAGGGCAAGTCTTACGAAATGTCGATGTAGTGAAATTGGTAGAACTCGATGGGTTGTTACATTATGCAGAGGACTTGAATGGTGAAAAATATTTTGCGAACCATTTTATTTCGAATCTTCATCCGCAATTGACCTTTCGCTTAGTTGAATCGAATTTGATACGGCCTGTTACCATCAAACGCTTGGCATCATTGAAAAATACGATGTCTTCTTTTGTGGTGAATATTTCATTAAAAGAAAAGATGATACCGTTTGTGAATCATAATATTTATTTTCATAAAACAAAAAACACATGGAACGATGTGCATGAAAATATTACGCACTCTCCTACTTCATTCGGAATTTTTTTTGCAGAGGATAAAAATAATCCCGGGTATGCGACATCGCTTTCTGTGTTGACTTATTTAAATACAGCGGCAACAAAACAATGGGAGCATTCGTTTCATACGACCTCGAATCGTAAGAATAGATCGGAAGATTATCAAACATTTAAACAACAACATATCGACGACATTATACAGTCTATTCAACAAGTTATTCCAAATCTCAAACAGGCTGTAAAACTGACGGATGCTTGTTCACCGTTAACGTATCGCGATTATCTGAATTGTCCTAATGGAAGTATGTATGGCATTCAAAAAGATGTACGTAATTTAACGGAGTCAACCTTATCTACCAGAACAAGAATTCCGAATCTTTATTTGACCGGTCAAAATATAAATCTGCATGGCGTGTTGGGTGTATCCATTACCAGTGTTTTGAATGCAGCTGATTTTGTAGGATTAGACTATTTAGTGAAGAAGATCAATGAGAGTTGATAGTTGTGTTATGCATAGTAAACCCGCTGCTTACTGCGAGTTAGTATTCCGAAAGCTGTGGGCTGAGGGGCATTCATTTTCAAATCATTGAATTAGATTAATTCTTAATCAACTTTTGAACAAAGCTTTTGTTGTCGGAACTACGTTGGGCCTTTAATATATAAATACCTTCTGACAAGGTAGATGTATTGATACTTGCATTCATTTGATTGGATGCAATAGTACCTGAATAAATAAGTCTGCCGTTTATATCATTGACTTGCAATTTCCATTCTTCACCATTCAAATTATTTATTGAAAGCGAATTATCCATCATGGTAGGGAATACTTCCAAGCCCGATTCTTTTGTCAATTGATTCACACCGGTTGAAGAGGCGTTGCCACTTTTCAAACTGTTTGCTTTTAAAATCACATAACTATTCAGTACACCATCACTTGCATCTGTGATAGCCATTTTCAAATGATAGGTTGCTCCGGAGGTAACATTTGCCGTGGCTATCATTGGCACTGTAAATCCATTCATGGTAATGACCGTATCAGTATTGGTTACATATAACGACGTGTCAGCCAAACAAGAACCCGAACCATCATTGATAGAATTGATTGAAACCGGTGTTGTTGTAGAAGGTATCAAGGCAATATTTGTAGGCGCACTAAATCCCGGTCCGGAAATAAAGAAACCAAAAATATCATTGAATGGAGTACAAATAAAATTTGGATATTCTTCTGAGCCAAATACATATTCAAATTCAACAAAGGTTCCCACAGGTTGTAAATCAAATTCGAGTACACAGGCATCATACGTTGTTACACCAACAATATTTGCTAACTGAGTATCGCCCGGGTTGTTATTCCACGTCGAAGCAAAATCGCCGGGATGACCATCTAAACCAAACGTATTTGCAAGAGAATTAGAAGCGACATCACCGGTTCCCAATGCGATACCATCTGTAATGCCAAGGTTCGAAGCACCGGTAAATTCACCGTTGGCATTTGTATCACAAGTGAGGACAGCATTTGAAACAGTGACACCCAGTGTGCCTGATGTAGCGACCAATTTATTGGCCAAAAAGCTTGCTGTTTGATTAGGTGAAATCAGCAATTGGGCTTGTGCTTGTTGAAGAAATAATAAGGTAAAAATAGAGAGTAGTAATTTTTTCATGTTATGATATTTTATTTTTAATGTTTAAAAGTAATAAGAAAATTTACAAAAAAGAAATTCGTAGAACGAAATTCAAAGGAAAGCATTCCTTATCCTGCTGACTCATTGATCTGTGACCAAGAATGACAACCGAATCAAAAAAGAAGATTGATAATTTGTGTTATTGTACATTCCGACTAGTTCTTTTTAAGAATATTAAAATTGGCATGAAGACCAATCGAAATCATACTATTTTTTTGCCTGAATAAAGTATCAAAATTTTTGCTGAAAGTATATTGTAATACAAACTTTATATTTTCGGTACCAGCCCTTACAAAAGGGCTTCCTTCAACAACACCGCAAGTGCGATGATTAAATAAATAGTCGACTTCATTGTGGCCATCATACACCAAATCTCCTTTGATGTTTGAATAATGAAGCAAGGCAAATTTGAGGGATACTCCGGCATCGAAATGATGGAGACTTAATCCTAAGGTAGATTGCAGTGCTATTTTTTTTATGTTTGCATGAATAGTCTCTGCACCTATATTATTGAATGTGTCACTGGATTTAAACTCATTTAATTTTCCATATCCCGCGATAAAAAAGCAATTCAAAAAAGTTATACTGTTTTTGGAAAATTTGTAATATCCAATGCCCATATCATAGAGTTGCCCTTTTCCATCAAGTAAGCCTTTTTCATTGAATGTATCTGCCTGGGAATAATAAATAGATTGATTGGAAAGCAAACCAATATTTTTAGTAATTGCATATGCCTGCTGAAATTCTAATCCATTCAATTCATCTGTTTCAGTGACATAAGCAGCATTGATATTTAAGTCTCCCTTTTCTTTTAACAACGGAGTATTATGCTGAGTGGCTGCGTAGTAAAAAGGGCTGCAAGATTGAAAGGCAATAATAATATATAAAGTAATCAATTTTCTCATGAGATAAAGTTAGGCTAATTTCCGGACCTTAAACTTTTTCATCGCTTTAGAACTTTGGGAGAGTTTATCTAAAGCTGAAGAAAGGTACTGTTGATGAAAGTCTAGCCCCGATTATAGCGGAAAGCCCGGAGTGAGGTACGAGCGAGGACTTGTAGCGGAAAGCGGGCCCCATGTTGAAGAAGGATTGTATGACCGGCTTCTAAAGGGATTAAGAGATGTGAGATTGGAGACATGAGACATGAGAGCACCCATATTGCCTATTGCCTACTTAAAAATACTACCTACTAAAAATAATTTCCTCTTTCCTATTGTTTTTCGGAAAATAAAATTACTTTTGCCGCCCTTAAAGTTCTTTTCTGTAATAGAATGAATTTGGAAGTCGTGCTCAATGGTGCGACGTTTGAACCAATAAAAAATTAAACATGGCTAAAGAAATCAGTGGCTTTGTAAAGCTACAATGTAAAGGCGGACAGGCAAATCCTGCTCCTCCAATCGGTCCTGCCTTAGGTTCCAAAGGTGTAAACATCATGGAATTTTGCAAGCAATTTAATGCGCGCACGCAAGACAAACCGGGTAAAATATTACCGGTATTAATCACAGTTTTCGCTGACAAAAGTTTTGAATTTGTAATCAAAACACCTCCGGCTGCCGTGCAATTAATGGAACTTTCCAAAATAACGAAAGGTTCGAAAGAACCTAACCGTGCTAAAGTTGGTAAAGTAACATGGGCACAAGTAGAAGAAATTGCGAAAGATAAAATGCCTGACCTCAACTGTTTTACAGTAGAAAGCGCTATGCGCATGGTTGCAGGAACCGCTCGCAGTATGGGTTTAACGGTTGAAGGCGCAGCGCCTTGGGCTAATTAATTTATGTCAGTTTAAAAAAAGAAAACAACATGGGACTAAGTAAAAAAAGAAAAATCGCGGATGCAAAAGTTGACTCCGCCAAAGTATACAGTTTAGAAGAAGCTTCTAAATTGATGAAAGATATTAACTGTACAAAATTCGACAGTTCAGTTGATTTGCATATTCGTTTAGGTGTAGATCCTAAGAAAGCAGATCAGGCTATCAGAGGTACAGTAACC
>JANNYV010000388.1:0-3852 GCA_031410275.1 Bacteroidota bacterium | reverse complement strand
GCAAATAAAATCAACCAACTGAATAAATAGAACCGCTTGTTTTCATGCCAATGTAAACTGCACATGAGTGAAAAACGTTTAACATCGAAGGTTTGATTACTCATGACAAAATTGATTAGGGTTATTCATGATGGCTTTGTATAAAATTTCTAAATCAATTTTAGAGGCGATATTACTTTTATTTTCCGTAATAACGATAGTGCCGTCTGTAAGCTGTTCACTATATAGCGTTACATTTTTATCAATCGTCTCATCATTTTTCAACATCAAAAATTTATATTTCATAGCCACTTCGTCTAATGGTTTATCAAACAAAATTTTCCCTTCATCAATAATTGTCAAACGGTCAATTAAATTTTCCAAATCTTTAGCCTGATGTGTGCTGATGATGATACATCTATTTTTTGCAATCGCTTTTTTTATGACTTGTTTAAATTGAGCCTTACTCATTATATCTAACCCATTGGTAGGTTCATCCATCAGTAAAACCGGTGTATTAATTGCCAAACCTATACTGATAATTAATTTCTTTTTTTGTCCATAGCTTAATCTGTCAATACGTTTCACTTGTGGAATTTCGAATTCTTCAATATACTTATTCAAATCATCCGTTTTAAAATTCGGATAAAAGCGTGATAAGTGGGTAACATATTCATTGAGGCTGATAGCAGGCAAATACATTTCTTCAGGCACCATATATATTTTTTCGAGTAAGCCCGGATGTCGATACTTACTTTCTTCACCATCAATTTTAACATGGCCGGCGGAGGGAAATAACATGCCATATATAAGCCGGAATAAGGTGCTTTTGCCGCTGCCATTCTTTCCAAATAATCCGTATACATAGCCACCATCAAACTCTACAGAAAGCCTGTTATACACGCTTGTTTGTTTATAGCTAAATTGTAAATCCTTTATTGAAATCATGAAGAGCGAACATTTTTCGTTTGTAAATATAATTTCTTTTACATCCTGCAATTGCATTATTTAAACAGTATGCTGCAAACTAATGTTAATTTATTCAACCCTATTCTTTCGAATCAAGTATTCCGTTTGTTTTGTTTCTCAAATTTTTATACGCTGACAAATAGACTATAATACTTCCTACTAAAATAGGTGTTTCAACCAATACCGGAATTTTATTTTCATCATCTGTGACCCATACCATCATTTTTTCGCCACCTTTAAATAGGGTTCCTTCTATGAGCAGCGGTTTAATTTTTATGGTATTGTATATACCTGATTTTGTTTTCAATTTTTCCTTGCCGAGATAGCGGATAAAAATAGTATAGACCTCATCATCTAAAAAAAGAGCGAACGGAATTTTATCTCCAATTTTATATTGGCTATAGTCGATATTGCGGGCATAATAAATAGCCGATAATACATCCTGCAAACAAGGCGGGATAGGGAACAACCCGTTTGTGGAAACTGCTTTTTTAATGGTATGATTAAATAACACACTATTGTAAATTCTGTTATTCCGTTCATTTACATTCCGCACAAATTTCATCGGTAGCATGCTTGTAGTATCAATATAACTTTCGTATACATCACGGACTTTAAAAAACAAATCATAACTCTTATATGTTTTGCCTACACTTGTAATATGATACACCGCCTTGTTTTGGTAGGTTTCAACCGTATTTGAAAACGAAACCTCGCCTGCACCGATATAAGCTCCTGCTAATGTATAGAAAACTTTATAAGTGAGCAATTCGCCACTTTGTGTGCTCTTATTTTTTATTCCGCAAAAATTTTCCTGCTGAGAAAAAGAGTCCTGACATAGGCTGAACAATACTATAATAAAAACTGTTTTTTTAATAAAGGATCCCCACACAATATCGTTTACCATTATTTATAATCCTTCGGATTGGTTCCGTTATCATCATTATTGTCTTTATAACCATGGTTGGTTTCACCGGGCTCCTCATCCGTGCTATCAGTATCTCTCCGCGAAACATTTGCCTGTGCATTGGCACGTTGTAAACTAATTTCATCTACTGCATCACATTCATCCATTCCTTCCATGATAG
Source organism: Bacteroidota bacterium (assembly GCA_031410275.1). GTDB lineage: Bacteria > Bacteroidota > Bacteroidia > Chitinophagales > Chitinophagaceae > OLB11. The sequence continues at coordinate 1,816 of JANNYV010000388.1, read as the reverse complement.
CAGGCTGATCAAATTTATCAATTGCATTATATCCAAGTTTGTCATTGGCCTGTATACGTTTAAAAAATAAGCCCCATATTGGCATAGCAGCGTGAGCACCTTCTCCCAAACCAACACCCACAAAACGATCTTCACATCCCACCCAAGCACCTGCCAGAAGTTGCGGGGTATATCCGATAAACCATGCATCGGCTTCGCTGTTTGTTGTTCCTGTTTTTCCTGCACATTCTCCTTTAATGCCATAAGCGGGTACCAAACGCCTTCCGGTTCCTATTAATATAGTTCCCATCATCATGCGTATCATTTTATAGGCTGTCACTTCATTAATTACTTCTTTGCGTTCGGGTACAAAATTCTCCAATAAATTTCCATTCCGGTCTTCGATGCGAGTAATATAAATGGGTTTGGTATTGATGCCATAATTGGGGAACATTGAATAGGCTCGTATCATTTCTATGACCGAAATATCATCAGCTCCTAAACATACAGAAGGATACGCATGTAGGTTACTGACGATACCTAATTTTTTTGCAAAATCAACAAAGTGTTGAACACCGACCATCTTTAAAATATTTACAGTTGCATTGTTTTTTGAAAAAGCCAGGGCTTTTTTCATTGGCATTGGTCCCTGTGGTTTATCAGGACAATATGAACCAAGTCCCGGAAAATTTACACTAGTCAACGGAATAGACATACAAGGTGAAAAGCCATTGTCAACTGCGAGACAATATAAGAGCGGTTTGATGGTAGAGCCTACCTGACGCTTAGTATTTATATTAACGTGGTCGTACTGAAAATATTTATGATTGATACCACCTACCCAGGCTTTTACTTCGCCTGTCGCAGGGTCCATGGCCATAAACCCTGTTTGTACAAACCCTTTCATATACTTGATACTGTCAGTTGGTGTGAGAACCGTATCTTTTTCTTTCTTTGCATTCCATGCAAATACTTTCATTTTTGTTTTGACATTGAAGGTGGCTAAAATTTCTTTTTCATTTAAACCCTCTTCTTTCAAATTTTTATAACGTTCACTTTCTCTCATGGCGCGCATAAGTGTAGGCATATGTTCTGACCAGTTTCGCGCATTTGCAAATTTGGTTTTACCTCTCATTTGTTCCTCTACAGCTTCTTCAGCATATTGCTGCATGGTGGGGTCAATGGTTGTGTAAATTTTAAGTCCATCTTTGTAAACGTTCAATCCTTTTTTCTTACACCATGTTCTTACATCTTGCTCAACAACCTGACGGAAATAAGGAGCAACGCCTTCATGCTGCGATTCACTGGTTGGAGAAAAATCTAATTTGATAGGCTCTTTTTTTAATTGCTCGGCCTCAGATGAGGAGAGCTTATTATTTTTGACCATTTGATCCAGTACCGTATTTCGTCTGTCCTTCGCCCGTTCTTTTGTTTTTTCTTTTACAGGATTGTACATCGAGGACCCTTTGAGCATGCCTATCAATAATGCAGACTCGCTTGTACTAAGTTCTTTGGGCAATTTATTGAAATATGTTTTAGCCGCACATTTAATTCCGAATGAATTATATCCCCAAGGAACAGTATTTAAATACAGTGCAAGAATTTCAGGTTTGGTTAAATTTTTTTCCAGCTTAACCGCAACAATTTGTTCTTTCAGCTTTTCGATAAATACGACAAACACATTTTTTGATCGTTGTTCCTGTTCTAAAAGATGTTTGGCTAATTGTTGAGTAATGGTACTTGCCCCGCCTTTGCGGTTAAATGTCATAACGCCAAATAGGGCTCTGCCAATGGCTTCTGCATCAATGCCACTATGTTTATAAAATCGTTCATCTTC
>JANNYV010000387.1:0-4778 GCA_031410275.1 Bacteroidota bacterium | reverse complement strand
ATTGAGTAAAGTAGATTTGCCAACATTCGGTTTGCCAACAATTGCAATTGGTATTCCTTTTTTAATGACATTCCCTAATTGAAATGAGGCAATTAATTCATTGATAACATGAATTGTTTTATCGACCAAATCAAGGAATTTTTTCCGGTCTGCAAATTCAACATCTTCTTCACTAAAATCTAATTCTAATTCCATCAATGCCGCAAAGTCTATTAACTCTTGGCGTAATTCTTTTATATTTTCTGAATAGCCACCGCGCATTTGTTGCAGGGCTAAGCGATGTTGACTTTCGTTTTCGCTGGCAATAATATCGGCAACCGCTTCAGCCTGACTCAAATCTAATTTGCCATTCATAAATGCACGCTTGGTAAACTCGCCGGGTTGTGCAATATTGGCGCCATGCTTTACGCAAAGCTGGAGTATTTGCTGTATAATAAAGGTTGAACCATGACAACTAATTTCAACCGTGTCTTCACCATTATAAGAATGCGGGTTTTTGAAAATAGAAATGACTACTTCGTCAATCACTTTGTTTTCATCTAGTATCTTACCGAAATGTATGGTATGTGATTTTTGTTCAGTGATTTTTTTGCCTGAGAAAATTTTGTCAGTTATCGCGAATGCATCATCACCACTCATTCGAATGACAGCAATTCCACTACTTCCATGAGGCGTGGCGAGTGCAATAATCGTTGGCTGGGAATGCATGAGTTTTGGGTTGAGAGTTGTTGGTTGAGAGTGCGAGTTGTATGTTGAGAGTTGTGAGTTGAGAGTTTAGAGTGGTTGGCTTCATTTTCAAATTCTCAAATTCTCGAATCATCAAAATGATTTTCTTCTTTTCAATTCTTTATTTATCAATGTTAGTTCTCTACCCGTTTGTCCGGCAACAGAAGTATTTTCTTGAGCTCTACGCATCAAATAAGGGATTACATCTTCAACGGGGCCATAAGGTAAATATTTAGAAACATGATATCCGTTTTTCGCCAAATTAAATGAGATATTATCGCTCATGCCAAAGAGTTGAGAGAAGTAAATATTATCAGCACCGGGTGGAATAGAAAGTGAATGCATGATTTGTGTTGCGCGCATACAACTTTCTTCATTGTGCGTTCCAATAAACAAGCCTATTTGCTTATGATGCGTTAAGCAAAATTTCAACGCCTCATTGTAATCGTTATCGGTAGCTACTTTTGATTTTTGTATTGGGTTTTCATAATTCATTTCTGCCGCACGCTTTCCTTCCTTTTCCATATACGCTCCTCGGACTAATTTTGCACCGAGCAAATAATTTTTCTTCAACGCTTTTTCAAACGATTGTTGTAAAAATAAAAGGCGGTCATGCCGGTAAAGTTGAAAGGTGTTATATATGATTACTTTTTGAGTGTTATATCTTTCCATCATCTTGTCTGCGAAATCGTCTACAGGTTGCTGTATCCAACTTTCTTCTGCATCAATCAATATCATTTTATTGTGTGTTGCTGCTGCTTTGCATATGGTATCAATGCGATGGAAGACACGTTCAGCTTCAGCAACCTCTGTTTCATTTAATTTATCGTTCCGATGTATTTTTTCTAATAGTTCAAAGCGGGCAAACCCGGTTACTTTTAAACTTATAAAGGGGATATAAGGTTTACCGCTTGCAAAATCTATCGTTTGAAGAAAGGATTTTGTTGTTTTTTCAAATTCTATTTCATTCGATTTTCCTTCAACACCATAATCCATAATCACACTCAATCCGTATTTCGAAAGTTCAAGCGAAGTGATATCAGCTTCATTGAGTGTTTCACCTCCACAGAATTGTTTGAAAATGGTGCTTTTAATCAGACTTTTAATGGGTAAATGAAAAGTAAATGCAAATTGCGTCAATTGGATACCAATTTTTGTGAGCCAAGGTTTCCCCATAGACGAAAAAAGGAAATGTGCTTTTTTAAGCTCACTGTTTTTTTTTGAGCTAAAGGCTATTTCTGTATTATCAAAATTTAATGGCATCCTAGTTTGGATTTAAAAATGTGAAGCAAAAGTAATAAGCGAAGGACTTAAAAATATTTTTTTGTTGATATTAAATTAATAATTACTTTTACGGTATAAATTATAAAAAAAATAAAAATGAAAAAGATTTTACTCAGTATTTGTACATGTATCATAGCAATCAGTTCTGTGAACGCACAACAAAAACACCCCGTTTTAAGTGCTCCATTCAGAATGGATAACGCTGTTGTTGACGGAACAGCCGGAAAAGAACGTTTTAAAAACACCGCAAAGAAAACGAGAGGCGGAAGCATATTCATTAGTTATGTAGATTTTGTAGCTGCTCAAGAAGGGATTTCAACAACAGCTTTAGATGCAACAGGGTTTTTATACAACATGTTCCCGGATTCAGTAGTAAGGTACGGAGCGCCTAGCAGTGCCTTCGGTATTCAGTGGAAATCAATTGGTCAGGTTTTAGAACCATGGGCTGATGTTATCAAAAATAATACCCCTGCAGGTGAAATTTATATCGGTAAAATAAATGCGTATACAGTCGATTCTATTTTCGTACGAACTTCATATGTTAAGAAAACATCAGCCGTTGATACGATCATCCTTTCTATGGTACATAGCGGTGGTGCGAATCTTCCGGAATATTATTTCACAGGGCAAACAGCTGATTTTGGTGTTGATACAACAAGATTTTTGTTACAATCTTATACAGCGGCTAATTTCACAAAAGGTCCTTTCCAAACAAATGTATCAGGTGCTCCTGCTGCAATTACTATCAAGCGTGCATTAACAGGCGCTGATTCTAGCACATACACTGCTCCCAATTCATATGGCTCTAAATACATTGGTTTTGAAGTAAACATGCCGGTACCTGCAGGTGAGAGAGTTTCAATGTCTTATACATTCAAACCAGGGTTTACTTATTCAGTAGGAGATACCATCGGAAATAATAATCAATTGTTGTATCTTTCTTATGAGCCTAATGGAGATAATACCTTCATGCCTTTCTATCCAACTGACAGAAACATGTCTGCGGTAGTTAATAAAGATTCTACAGGTTGGAATGGGGATTATATTCCTACTATTGCTTGGACAGTTGGTTACGGTCCTGAAATACATGATATGTTTTGGAAAGTTTCTTGTCCTACATGCCAACCTACCGGTTTGAATGAAGTGAACAATAACGGTATTGCAGTTACTATGGCTCCAAATCCGGCAACTGACAATGCAAAACTCTCTATCAATTTGTTAGAATCTGCAAACAATGTAACTATTTCATTTACAAATGCAATTGGACAAGTTGTAAAAACAATGAATATCGGAAACTTAAATGCAAACAATACTCAAAATTATACAGTAAATGTGTCTGACCTTGCAAAAGGATTATATACTTACACCGTAAATGCTGAAGGCAAAAAGTATTCAAATAAATTAATGGTGAATTAATCATCCTTGATATTTTAAAAAAAGGCTATCGTTTTCGGTAGCCTTTTTTTATTATGATACTGAAATTGGATTTGTGCGTTAAAATTAATTGAAGATTAAAATATATATCTTAGTAAACCATTGAAAATGTATGAGGTCAGACACGTCTAAAATTTATTATAATGAAAAACATAAAAATGGCATTCTTAGCCCTCCTTACCTTCGCCTTCTTTTTAGTCTCAAACAAAGCCGAAGCCAGGCACCCCAATTATCATCATTACTGCAAGCATCGTCATGAATGTAGAATGAATGCACGACAACAACACCGACAAGCCTCAATGCGAATGCATATGAGACACCACCGAGGTCCAATGATACATCACCCTCGATATTCATACCGAAGAAACCACAGATAATTTACCGGATGTTTTTAATGAACAAAGAAGAGAAGCGCAGAACTAAAAACCTGCGCTTTCTTTCTTACATGACACTATTGAATCGTATTTAAATCAGGATATTCTAAAAAGATTACCATTTTTCCAAATTAATTGTATCTTCGCACGTTCAATTTTTATAGTAAATTATTAAGTAACAACGACATGCAATTAAAAGGTTTGATAAAGCTATTCACAATAGCATTGATATTGATTTCATTATTTCAACTATCATTTACATTTGTAGTAGGGAATTTTGAGAAAAAGCAAGAAGCAAAAGTGAAAACTTTAATTCTTAAAGAAAACCCAACTATTTCCGGACCGGATTTAGAGTTCGCGATAAAAGACAGAGTCAGACCTATTTTAGATAGCTTTGCATCTACAACTGTTTACAACTTAGGGATTACAAAGTATAGCTATCAGGAAGCTAAAGAGCAACAATTGAATATGGGGCTCGATTTACAGGGTGGTATGAATGTGGTGTTAGAGGTAAGTTTAGATGACCTCGTGCGCAGTATGAGTAACAACCCGAAAGACCCTGCGTTGAATGCGGCTATTACAGAGGCGAACCGGATGAAAGCAAATAGCCAGGACAATTTCATTACATTATTTGCTCAGGCATTTGAAAAAAATAATCCATCAGGAAAATTAGCGCCACTTTTTGCCAAGTCAGGAACCAAGAATATTGATTTTAATTCATCAAATGATGAAGTATTGAAAGTAATGCGCTCTGAGTCAAAAGACGCGATCAATCGTACCTACAATGTATTATTAACTAGGATTGATAAGTTTGGTGTTGCTCAACCTAACGTAAACCTTGATGTAAACAGAGGTATCATTAGTGTTGAACTTGCAGGTGTAAACAATCCTGAAAGAGTTCGTAAATATTTACAAGCCACAGCTAAATTAGAATTTTGGGAAACGTATCCGATTCATATA
>JANNYV010000386.1:0-12924 GCA_031410275.1 Bacteroidota bacterium | reverse complement strand
AGAAAAAGTGTGGGCAATGCCATTGAAATTGTTTTCAAAAAACCGTCGATCGAATTATATAAGGAATGGGAAGCATTTTATACAACACCTATTTCAGAAAACATATCTGCTTCGGATTCATTGGCAGGACGAATATTATTTACCAAAATAAAAAGCAAGCCCACAGCACAGTATAGCAATATTGTTGCATCGCCTACAGGCAGGGAGATTGCTTATGTTGAAAAAAAAGACGGCCAATTTAAAGTGTATATTCAAGATGTAAAATATAATAAAACCTACCTCATTATTGATGGCGGAGTGAGAGGGATGGCCGACCTTGCAGATCCTGATTATCCTATGCTTTGCTGGAGCCCCGGCGGAAATAAAATGGCGGCCTTGTATCAACGAAAAAATATGCTGAACCTTCGCATCTTTACAACAGGTAAACGTATTATGGAGAAACGGGCGATACCGGCCAACAGAATAGACCGTATTACAGGCATGTGTTTTACAAGCGATGAGAGTACATTGGCTGTGACAGCTATTAAAAAAGGGCAAAGTGATTTGTATACATTGACAATAAAAAATAATCGTTTTACCAATATCACCAATGATTTGTTTGATGATAAAGAACCACGTTGTGTTGAAAACGGAACCGCAACAGGTATTTTATTTTTATCGAACAGAACAAGCCGTTTCGCAAATGATAATACCAAAAGTGATGCCTTTAATCAGAGCTTTAATTTGTTTTTGTATGAACCTCAAAATGGACTAAACCTCACACAACTGAGCAATACGAACGGCACCATTCATTATCCGATTCAATGGGGTTTAGAGCAATATAGTTATCTCGAAGATGTACATGGAATACTGAATAGAAAGATCGTCTCTATTGAAAAAAGTAAGGTAGCGGCCGATACATTCTCCAGTAGAAATGCATCGCCGACACCCTTCACAATTCTTGCACAAGATTATATTCAAACATCGGCGAAGGTGGTGGAATTGACTAAGCAAAAAAATAATTATTTGGTATTCAATACACCGCATGCCATATTGAAAGAGCGTGATGAAAATTATGCAAAACAGGTTGATTCAATTGAAGCCGCCGCTCCTGCTGCACCTCAGGAAACTGTATCAAAATTCACTGCCTCAGAGTATATCACGCCCTTTGATAATGAAGAAGATTCGACACAATTATTGGATAATATTTTTTCGAATACCCAAAAAAATACGTCGAGGTATAATGTGTTTACAACGGCCTCTAACATTGCAAAGGCAAAGCAATACAAAACAACCTTCTCGCCCGACTTTATACAAACTTCATTAGACAATACCTTACTCTTTACCCGATACCAACCGATCAGTTCTCAATTTAATAATGTAGGCCTCTCGGGATTTTTAACTTCTACATTGACAGATGTGATGGAAGATTATAAAATAACGGGTGGCGCACGACTCGGTATCGATTTACGTTCCCTCGATTATTTTTTGCAGTATGACGATTTTCGCCGGCGAATAGATTGGGGACTTTTATATTTTCATACGAGCAGCCTCGAGCAAACTGTTGCACCTGCTCCGTATTACTCACCCTATTTGGTGATTGGGAAAAAGGGATTAGATTATTTACAATCAAATTTTACCTATCCTTTTAATATGCTGAAAAGTATTCGCTTGCAGTTTGGTGTGCGATACGACCGCACACGGTATCTCGCAAAAGACCAATACAGTATTGAAATTCCCAACTCGAAACAATTTTGGTTGGTGAGTCGGGCAGAATATGTGTATGATAATACCATTAATCCCATGCTGAATATTTGGAAAGGAAGTCGCGCAAAAATTTTCATCGAATATCAATACAAATTTAATGGGGATACAAAAGGGTTTACAAACTTTGGATATGATGCACGCAATTATACGACCTTGTATAAAAATGTGATTCTTGCGTCACGTTTGGCAGGCGCGCATAGTGTAGGGAATGCCAAAATATTATATTATTTGGGCGGCGTAGACAATCCCATCATTTCGAAATTTGATAATAATACGGTGGTGAATATCGATGATACCTATGCGTTTCAAACCTTGGCAACCAACCTTCGTGGTTATAAACAAGGTGCCCGAAACGGCAGTAGCTTTATGGTCGTGAATGAAGAAATTCGTGTTCCCATTTATAATACATTTTTTAAACGGCCTATCAAATCAGGGTTTATACGCAATTTGCAAGCGATTGCCTTTACGGATGCAGGCATTACGATGAAAGGTGTTTTTCCGTCAACTGAAAATATTGTGAATCAAATAAAAATTCAGGATGATCACTCAAATGTGGCGGTGTATATCGATCGATCGGCAGCATTAGGTTATGGTGTTGGATTACGGTCGCGGTTTTTAGGGTACTTTTTGCGAACAGATTTTGCATGGAATATAGGAGGCGGTAAAAAGCCAATGCTACATGTTTCTTTGGCAACCGATTTTTAAATAGTAATATTGTCAAAATTAGTTCAGAAACACTACCTTAAATAGATACTGAAAGCGTGAGGTGAGAGCGTGAGGGATAGTAGCGGAAATCCTCCCGCAGCTTTGAGCGGGAGATTGCAGCGGATAGCCCGGCCCCGAAGCAGCCCCGTGACAAATGCTTACACCTCGAATCGACTGAGCGTTTCTTTTGACACGGGACGCTTCGGGGGCACGCCCAAATCAATTCGTAAAGAGCGTGTTTTTGAAAAGTACATAGGATGAAAAAAAAGACACTTATAATACATACTACATTTATCAACCTCTCATTGTTGTTCTTTTTTTTAGTTGTGTTGAATACGAATGCACATGCGCAAATAAATTCGGATAGCCTAAGCATGTTTACGGATTCACTTATAGTAAAAACGGATTCTATAGTGTCAAAAACTGATACGGTTATTCATTCATCGAAATCAACAACAAAAGCAAAACATGTATTGGAAGGAATCATCAAAGATTTTACAACCAATGAACCACTCTCGTTTGCTACCGTTTCGTTTCCCGGAAAAAATATTGGAGTGAAAGCTGATATCGATGGTAAATTTAAATTTGAATTTGATACGTTTCCACTAGATAGTCTAAGGGTTTCTGAAATAGGTTATGCAAAGAAAATAATTCATCTCAATACCAAACTTCCGTATCAGTTTTTGAAAATAGAAATGGAACGTTCAAGTATTCAAATAAAAGATTTTGTACTGACTGTTTCAAGAGACCCGGCCTTGGCATTGGTGAAAAAAGTAATTAAAAACAAACCCGTCAACAACTATGATAAAGCCGAAAATTATAGTTATGAAGTATACAATAAATTGGAAATGGATATTAATAAAATTCCAAAGAAAGCATTTAAAGTTTCACCTATTTTAAAAAAGTTTGATTTCATACAAGACTTTATTGATTCGACGAGTGATGAAAAACCTTTCCTGCCATTGTTTCTCACAGAAACGATTTCAGATTATTATTATCAGAAGAAGCCTAAGAAAACGAAAGAGTTTATAAAAGGTTCGCGTATTTCAGGATATAAAAATCAGAGTGTCAGTCAAATGTTGGGTTCGATGTATCAGAATATAAATGTGTATGATAATAATATACCCATTTTCGAAGTCGATTTTATTAGTCCCATTGCGAATGATGCGCCTTTCTTTTATAAGTATCAATTGACAGACACGCAATCGTTCAATGGTAAAACCTTTTACCATGTGGCGTTTACACCAAAGCGTGACGGGGAGCATACGTTCAACGGCGATATGTGGATACATGAAACAGATTATGCGGTACAGAAAATAAATATGATCGTCACCAAAAATCAGAATATCAATTGGGTGAATAAAGTAACGATGCTGCAAGAATTTACTTGCTTGGAAGATACCCTTTGGTTTTTGACGAAGGATAAGTTTTATGTCGATTTTCTTCCGCCGCATGGTGATAAAATTGCAGGCTTTTTAGGACGCAAAACAGCGACGTACAAAAATATTGTTGTCAATAATCAACACAACGAAGATGTAGTGAATGACAAAAAAAACAAATCCAATTTGGAAGTTGATAAAGATGCGTTATCACGAAATGAAACGTATTGGAATCAGGTGAGGCATGATTCATTATCGAAGGATGAAAAATCTATTTATCGAATGATTGATACGATACAAGGATTACCGATTTATAAAAAATATTATTCTATTGTTTATTTTTTGGCAACGGGTATCAAAGAAGTTGGTCCGCTTGAAATTGGTTCGCTGTATAATTTGTATAGTCATAATACCATTGAAGGCACTCGTTTCAGATTTAATTTAGGAACCACGCCCAAGCTGTTTAAAAATATTTATCTTCAAGCGTATTTGGCATATGGTATGAAAGATGAACGGTTTAAATATTATGGCAGTGCCTTGTGGTTATTAAATCGAAAACCGAGAATGTATCTTTATGCTGAATATAAACATGATTTAGATAATAGCGTCAACTCGTATGATCAAGCAGGATCGATTGATAATATTTTCAGTGCCATTGGCAGGAAGCCAAATGTGCCATGGAAACTTTCGTTTGTAGACAAGCAACGGATTGAGTTTTATAAAAGTTCATTTAGTGGGTTTGGATTTCAGCTTTCAGCGGAACGGAAAAAATTTACACCTTATTCACCGCTACCATCAACGGGTATTTTTTATACAAGCGACAGCAGCAATACAAATACTGTCAGTAACAATGAGTTTGGCTTAGAACTTCGCTTTGCCTATCGCGAACAATTTGTTGAAGGCAATTATTGGGTCACGAGTTTAGGTACCAAATATCCGCGTGTCAGAGCCTATATTGGAAAAGGAATTAAAAATGTGATTGGAGGAAATTATAATTTCACCAAACTTCGCTTGACTATTTCTGATGATCAAAAAATAAATCACCTGGGGTCACTTTATTATAATGTCTTTGCCGGAAAAGTATTTGGCACCTTGCCATATTCATTATTGGAAATACATCCAGGCAATGAATTTTATTATTACAATGCCCGTGCGTTCAACATGATGTACCGGTACGAATATATCAGTGATGCCTATGTGGGTACGATACTTGAACATTCATTGGGCAGTTTATTTTTTAAATATATTCCATATGTCAAAAAAATGAAAGTTCGTACCTTTTGGAATGCGAAAGGAGTGTACGGAAGTTTATCAAAATCAAATCAGTTATTGAATTTAAATCAGGGTTACAATTTTCAAACGCTTACCAAAAGCCCTTATCTTGAGGTGGGCACCGGTGTGGAGAATATTTTAAAAGTACTGCGTGTCGATTTTGTTTGGCGCTTGTTACCCTATCGTAATGTCATTGATTCACCCACCAGACGATTTGGTGTATTCGGAAGTATGAAGTTTGCGTTTTAGAAGTTACGGGTTATTGAGTTACGGGTTATGAGTTATTGAGTTACTGGTTATTGAGTTACGGGTTAAAGGCGGCAATGAATTCCGGTGATCGAGCATCGTATTACCATTTCATAAATGCATATCCCAAATTTTCGCTACATCCTTTTACCTTTTCTATTGTATTTACATGACCTTAGAAAAATGGCGTTAAGAAAATCTTCTTGAATGGCGCAAAAAATGAAAACTATTGTACGTATCTAAATAAAGTATATTGGCTTAATCTAAGTACCTAAGAACAAGGAAAGACAATTGATGCATAGCTTTTTCATTTTTCGTCATGAAAGAAGATTTTTAGCCAATTTTTCGAGAGTCTTGACTTTTTGCTCAACTTTTGCGTCAAGGCAAAAGTTGAAAATATTATTTATGTACCAAAACCTTGCGGTAAGAATATTCACTTTAGTATAAATGTAAAGAGCGTAAAATGAAATGCACCCTCTGTAAATCCTGTTTTCCTTTTTTCCAAAATAATATTACTTTTGCACATGGCTACAAATTCTAAAATTGTAAAGGAAGGTTTAACCTTCGATGATGTACTTCTTGTTCCTGCGTATTCAGAAGTTTTACCAAGAGAAGTAAATATTCAAACCCAACTCACTAGAACGTTAAAAATTAATATCCCTTTAGTCTCAGCGGCGATGGATACAGTAACCGAAACTCATTTGGCCGTGGCCTTGGCAAGAGAAGGCGGTATTGGTATTTTGCATAAAAATATGAGTATCGAGAAGCAAGCTGAACAAGTGCGTAAAGTGAAACGAAGTGAAAGTGGTTTAATTGTTGATCCCGTTACACTTCATCCGGATGCGACTATTGGCGAGGCGTTGCGGATTATGAAAGAAAATAAAATCGGCGGTATTCCCATAGTCGACAGCAACCATAAATTAGTGGGGATACTCACCAACCGGGATTTACGTTTCGAAAAAAATGTAAAGCAAAAAGTGAGTGATGTGATGACGAAAGATAAACTCATCACCGCTGTTTTAGGAACTGATTTGGTGAAAGCAGAAAAGATTTTGCAGCAATATAAAATTGAAAAACTTCCTATCGTTGATAAAAACAAAAAATTGATCGGCTTAATTACTTACCGTGATATTTTGCAATATAAAAGTCATCCGTACGCAAGTAAAGATAATATGGGTCGATTGATGGTCGGTGCAGCGGTTGGTATCACAGCAGATATATTAAATCGGGTAGAAGCCTTGGTATATTGCGGTGTTGATGTGATTACATTAGACAGTGCTCATGGGCATTCGAAAGGTGTAATAGAAACTGTGAAGAAAGTAAAGAAGGCGTATAAAGATATTCAAATTATTGCCGGCAATGTAGCAACCGGGGAAGGTGCCAAAGCATTGGTTGCCGCCGGAGCCGATGCCGTGAAAGTCGGTGTAGGACCAGGTTCTATCTGCACCACAAGGATTGTGACCGGTGCCGGTGCACCTCAATTGACTGCTATTATGGATGCTTGTGAAGCCTTGAAAAAAACCGGTGTTCCGGTGATTGCCGATGGTGGTATTCGGTATACGGGCGATTTGGTAAAGGCTCTTGCAGCAGGTGCATCAACAGTGATGGCGGGTTCTGTATTTGCCGGTGTAGAAGAAAGTCCGGGCGAAACTATAATTTTTGAAGGACGGAAATTTAAATCCTATCGGGGCATGGGTAGTATCGAAGCCATGCAGGAAGGAAGTAAAGACCGTTACTTTCAGGATGTAGAAGATGATATTAAAAAACTGGTACCGGAAGGTATTGTCGGTCGAGTGCCTTATAAAGGAACGCTGAATGAAGTGGTGCATCAGTTTATTGGCGGACTAAGGGCCGGTATGGGGTATTGCGGAGCAAAAGATATTAAAGCTTTGCAACAAGCACGTTTCGTACGTATCACCAATGCGGGTATGCGTGAGAGCCATGCACATGATGTGGTGGTTACGAAAGAGTCACCGAATTATAGCCGGTAGGGGGAGTTGGTGAAAATACTCAAAATGAATCTCAAAATGAAAAACACAATTTTTATAATTTGTATACTATTTTCAAATACAATTTTTTCTCAGACAAGATTTGATCAATTCAAAGAATTATTTAAAAAAAATGATACAACAAAGACAATAGCATTTTTAAAAGAATGGGAAAAGATAACACCTAATGACCCTGAGTTTTTTGTTAGCTCAATGAATTACTATTTTTCTAATGCCAAGAAAGAGATATTGTCCTTTGACAAATCAAAAGATGGAGAATTGAGTTTAAATGTTGAGGATGAAAAAGGAAAGAAGTATTTCATTAATTCCAACATGGGGTTTGATAAAGCCTTAATCCTTAAAACATTAAATTATGCTAACAAAGGAATTGAAGAATTTCCCGATAGATTGGATATTAGATTTGGTAAATGTTATATTTTAAAACAAATACAAGACTATTCTAATTTCAATTTAGAATTAAATCGCACCATCGAGTATTCTAGAATTAATAGCAATAAATGGATATTAACTGAAAACGAAAAGCCTGAAGATGGGAAAGCTTATATGTTAAGTACTATCTATGAATATCAAACTGAGCTTTATGAAACGGGTGATGATGCGTTACTCAATAACATAATAACAATTGGGAAAAGTACACTGAAATACTATCCAAACGAAATCGAAATCTTATCTATCACCGCCGTTTCATTACTTCTATCTAACAAATTCACAGAGGCATTAGAGTATTTAAAAATTGCGGAAAAATTAAATCCAAAGGATATTATTGTTATGAGCAATATCGCTCAGGTTTATGTTCGACAAGGTGATAAAACCAATGCTATAAAATATTATGAACAAATTTTAAAACTTGGAGATTTATCCGAAATTGAAAATGCCAAGAAGGAATTAGCAAAATTAATAAATTAGACAAGTACTCGTGCCCATGTTGCTCTTCTTCACCAACAAGGTATTTCCAATCACTGACCGAATTTATTGTTGGTACACTGCAATCCTTATACCAGCAACAATCAAAATTCATGGCAACTGTCCATTAACCATTCCCACAAAATAAACGTCCTTTACACAGAACTAAAAAAAATGAACTCGAGACAAAGTAAATGGACACTATTTCTTTTATTAAATCTGGCTTGTTTCTTTGCATCGAATCTTTCGTTTGCTCAAACCGGATCTCTTGATGTAAACTTTGGCATTGCAGGTATTGTGAAGACTGATATTGACAATGGAAATGATTATGGATTTTCGATTGCTCAGCAAAGTGATGGAAAAATTATTGTTGCAGGAATCGCCAGAGTCGATACCACAAATAATAATTTCGGTTTAATGCGCTATAATATCAATGGAAGTCTAGACAGCACATTTGGAATCAATGGTATTGTGACAACAGATATTCAACCAAATGCCGATGATGCAGCACAATCTGTTTGCATACAAAACGACGGAAAAATAATCGTAGCCGGACGAAGTGCCGCAAGTTCATCGCCTTATGATATTGCATTGGCA
Organism: Bacteroidota bacterium; assembly: GCA_031410275.1. Lineage (GTDB taxonomy): Bacteria > Bacteroidota > Bacteroidia > Chitinophagales > Chitinophagaceae > OLB11. Next base: position 4,067 of record JANNYV010000386.1, on the reverse strand, counting down.
CGTTATACTATTGATGGAAATCTTGATAGTACATTCGATATCGACGGCATTGTAACCACTGACATTGCGGGTTATAATGACTTTGGGAGTTCGGTAAAAATGAAAAGTGATGGAAAAATTGTTGTCGTTGCATATACCTTCGATGGCACTAATACTGGCTTGGCTGTTCTTCGCTATAATAGTAATGGCAGCCTTGATACGACATTTGATACCGATGGAATTGCGATCACTTATACGGGTAATATTTATCTCGACGGGCAATCTGTGGGCATACAAAGTGATGGTAAAATTGTTGCGGTGGCTACCACTATTTTAGCAGGAAATAATTATGATTATTTAGTTGTCCGGTATAACACCAACGGAACCTTAGACACTTCATTTGATGGCGACGGTATTGTTACAACGGATGTTTGCTATAAAGATTATGCTTATTCAGTAGCGATTCAAACAGATGGAAAAATTGTTGTTGCCGGATCGAGTACGGATACAATAACTTCAATTTCCGGCCGGTGTTTTTCGCTAGTGCGATATAATAGTAATGGAAGTTTGGATACTACATTTGATGGCGATGGAAAAGTATTTACTAAAATTACAAACCTGGCCGACAAAGCTTATTCTGTGGCCATACAAAGTAATGGTAAAATAATTGCGGTCGGCAATAGTGCAGATGGTGTGAGTGATTTTAAAATTGCTATGGTATGTTACAACACAGATGGCAGTTTAGATAATTCATTTGGGAATGGAGGAATGGTTACCACGAATATTGCAAGTGAACATGAATACGGAGAATCAGTTTTAATTCAACATGATGGAAAAATTATAATCACCGGGTTTATCAGAGATGGCGCAACGTTTGATATTTTTGTAGCAAGATATCTCGGCGAAGCTCCTTTATTTATTCAGAATAATTATAGCGTACCTTCTATAACTCTTTATCCGAATCCTTGTTCAACTAAAATAATGTTACAGTCAGAGATCATGGTGAAAGATGCTGTAGCGACTGTATACAATATGTTCGGACAAAAGGTAAAGCAAATAAAAAATATTTCGGGATCATCTTGTCTGATATATCTTGATGATTTGGCAAGCGGTTTTTATTTGTTTTATTTAACCATGAATGACATTGTATTGGCAAAGGAAAAAATTATCATCTCGGCGAATGAATAAATGTACCGAAGTTTTATAGGCAATAAACCTGAATAAGAACAGAACCCATTCTGCGAATAAATTACAATTAAGAGAGGACTTTATAAACCGATACAACTCCTTCGGGCATCAAGCATCGAAACCCGAACATCGACTAATCTATCTCACCAACGTCACATCACCCTTCTGTATCACTTTCTCTTTTTGAAATGGACAGGTATATTCTAAATAATAAAAATAAACATCTACATCGCAATTCACACCATTGTAGGTGCCGTCCCAAGTCTCGACTAAGTTTTTTGTGGTGAAAATATTTTTACCCCAACGGTCGTAAATACTAAACTTCACCGATTGCACATCACTAATAGGCATTACACGAAGCACATCATTTTTTGTATCGCCATTCGGACTGAAGGCATTTGGCACAACTGCTTTACAGCATAATAATTGTTCAACATCAATGGCCTTAGTCGCCTCGCAACCTTTGTCATCTATCACTGTAAACGAAGCATGCGTCTCACCAATATTTGTCATTTCTAAACCATTAGTTCCATTACTCCATGAATACTGATATGGCTGCCAGCCTCCCTGCAGACTCAGTTTCACAGAACCTGTTGTCGTTTCAAAGCAAGGCACATCTTTCTTATCAATGATTACTTCGAGTGCTGCCGCCGGACCGGGAACAGTGACAGTCATTGTTTGAATACAATTATTACTATCTTTTACCACGAGCGTATAATTGCCTTGCGTCAGGTTATTGTATATTGTTTGTTGCGTAAAATTGCTATTGTTGAATGAATAAGTATAAGGAGTATATCCGCCACTTGTTGAAATTTCGACTGTAGATGTTTTATCATTGAAACAAATAACAGTATCGGCCGTATAGGTTGAAATAATTTGTGAAGGTTGCGGAAAGAAAACTGTTGTATCATTCGGACATGAGTTTGCATCCGTAATATAAATGGTATAGGTTCCTCCGGCAATATGATTGATTTGTGCGATACTGGTAAAATTAATTCCATCTACAGAGTATTTATACGGCGAGGTTCCCGAAGTGCCGGTCAAGGTAATGGACCCCGAAGAATCGCCATAACATAGTGGAGCGATATAGGATACAAGACCTAAAAATGGTTTGCCATCATTGACCAATGTAACGGTATCCGATTTTATACAACCCAAGCTGTCTGTGGTTTTCACCCAATACGTACCGGGAGCTAAACCGGTTATAACATTCGTGGTATCGCCTGTACTCCAAAGTGTATGCAACCATCCGGTATAATTTTGTACGCCATTTAAATATACTTTCCCGTTACTGCTATCGCAATTGGCATTGGCTTTTGAAACACTATTTATTAATGCCAATGACGGAGCAATGATAAAGGTATCTAACATCATACAGTTTGTCGAATCCTTGGTGGTGCATATATAAGTACCTGCTGCTAATCCGGTGGCGGTTGCGGTAGTTTGTCCGCCCGGCATCCAATTATAAGTATATGGCGGCACACCCAACGAGGCACTCACCAAGGCAACCCCATTATTCAATCCGCAAGAAGTATTATTCCAAACGGTATCAAATGTATAGACTGCTAATGTATCAGAAACCTGAATAACAGTATTGGCAGTACAGCCATTCAAATCTGTTACGGTTATAAAATATTGACCGGCAGCAAGATTCGAAAGATCTTGCGTAGTATCGCCTGTACTCCATAAATAATGATAAGGCATGGTAGCTCCGGTAACAATTAGGTTAATGGCACCGGACGAATCATGACAGATAGATTTAGTCACAGCATATTGTAATACCGGTATACTATCGAATGGCAATACGATGATAGCACTTTTGGTACATCCGGTGGCATCAGTCACGGTTACAATATAAACGCCTGCCGTTAAACCGGTCAATGGAGAGCCTGTTCCTCCTGTACTCCAAGTGAACGTATAAGGAGGCACACCATTGATACCATGCACAAATATTTTTCCATTCGAATCGGGGCATGTAGGTTTAATGATGGAATCTAAAACCACAGCCAAATTAGATTGCGGATGTATGATAACAAGTGTATCTTTTTTACACCCATTTGCATCTTTAATGGTCACATAATAATATCCCGGACTAATTCCAGTAAATACATTATTGCTATTAAAAGCACCCGCGTTGAGCGCATATGTAAATGGTTGGTTCGCACCGGAAGCCAACACGGTTATCATTCCATTGCTGCTTCCAGAACAAGTTGGTTTGACAATAATTAAACTATCGATATGTGGTAAAATTTTATCAATGATCACCGAGTCTGCAAAAAATGCAGCCGGGCAATAAAAATTTATTTCAGCTTTGATATGATTATACGGAAGTCCCGCCGGGCAAAAATAAATACTGTCGACATTGGTGGCAATCACAGTATTCGAAGCATCTTTCCATTTCAATAAATAATTTGCCGGACCCGAAGGTGCAATACGCATACCTTCATTTGACGCCGTAAAAATGGCCGCATGTTTCCCCGCAACAGTAAATGCAGCCGTAGCGCCAATGCTTTGAACACCAACAGTCGCATAGTTTGCATAGTTCGTAGGATTAATATTACAAACTGTTTTATTGGCAACATAAATATCAATGATATTGGTCGATTCATTTAATATAACCTGAAATGAGGAAGTGACATTGGTGCAACCGGCTCCGAACAGTTTCATGTTTTCATAATCTACGATAAACTTTCTGAAAGGTGATGTTCCGGTCGTTGCATATTTTATAGTGCCTCCAAGTGTTGGCGCTAAATCCATGTACATAAAGAAAATTGCATTATCAGGAAAGGTAGAATTGAAATAAGGAAGTAGTTGTTGCGTATTGTTATTGCAACTGCCACCGCTATACGCCGGATTAAAAGTCAATACCCCATTGTCTGAAATATAACATTGAGTATATA
>JANNYV010000385.1:0-3938 GCA_031410275.1 Bacteroidota bacterium | reverse complement strand
TAATGATATAAACCTATCCCGGCTTTATACAAATTGCCGCCTTGAGTTTTTATGCTTAGGTATGTATTGTTTCCATTTGTAACATAATCACCAATTTGAAATTTTGTTGTTGGCGAAGTTGTTCCAATACCAACATTCGTTCCATTATCAAATACTTGCCCGTTGGCTAATGTAGTGCCATTCCATTTCGGTATATAATTTGAATTAAGTGATCCAACTTTAGGGTCAGATTCTGAAATAGCTAAGGTATTTGAATTTACCCATGAAGCATTACCACTCGCATCACTTTGCAGCACTTTTCCATTTGCCGCTCCGGAAGTCATTTTAAAATTGGTGGTTTTGGTAGTTCCGGTAACATCCAATTCTGTTGCCGGTGCAGTATTGCCAATACCAAGATTATTGCTTATCCAACTATCATTATTTGAATTGAATCTGATTTGCTCTGTTCCTGCACTATTGTAAATACCGACATTCGCATTTCCTGATGCGCTTTGTAAAACTTTAAATAAGGGTGTTGCACTTGCACTGTTCTCAAGATATAAAGGATTGGTTGAATTGGCAGATGACTTCACATGAAGACGCCCGGTCGGAGTTGTAATGCCGACACCAATATTAGTTCCATCGTCAGATAAAATTCCATTTGTCAATGTACTGCCATTCCATTTTGGAATTTTGTTGGTCGTTAAGGTTCCAACCTTGGGATCTGTTTCAGTAACTGTTAATGTATTTGCATTTACCCAAGAAGCATTACCACTTGCATCACTTTGCAATACATTTCCAGCGGCAGCACCCGTGGTCATTTGTAAGTTACTTGTTTTAGTTGTGCCGGCCACATCAAGTTTTGCGGCAGGTGTTGTTGTTCCAATACCTATATTGGTTCCATTATCAAATATTTGCCCATCTGCCAATGTAGTGCCATTCCATTTGGGCATTTTATTTAAAGTTAAAGTTCCCACTTGTGGATCAAGTTCGGTTATACTTAATGATGTTGAATTCACCCATGAAGCGTTGCCGCTTGCATCACTTTGTAAAACTTTATTTACACCTGCACCAGTAGCCATTTGAAGGTTAGTTGTTTTAGTTGTGCCTGCTACATCAAGTAATGTTGTCGGAGAGGATGTTCCAATACCCACTTTATTTCCGCTGACTGCCATCGTCGCATTGCTGCTATTTCCTCCGGCACGGATTAAAAATTTACTGGCAGGTAATTCAGTACGAAAAGTTATATCTCCTGCTTGTGCATCTGCCATGAATTGTCCGGCACTGCCTGCAACACCTAATAATCCATCTGTGGCTGTCCGGCCAATTCCGATAGTGGTATTAAAAGTTGCGTTACCACTTAATAAGCGAATACCTCCGGCTCCCGCAATATCCAACTGAGTTGCGGGGGAAGTATTATTTATACCAACAAATCCACTGCCAATATCTGTGATAACGCCATCAGTTAATGTAGTTCCATTCCATTTCGGAATTTTGTTTGTAGTAACTGAAGAAACCTGTGGGTCGGTTTCTGTTAAAGACAATGTATTGGGGTTCACCCATGAAGCATTCCCGCTTGCATCACTTTGCAATACATTTCCAGCAGCAGCACCCGTGGTCATTTGTAAGTTAGTTGTTTTAGTAGTTCCTGCTACATCCAATTTAGTAGCGGGTGTTGTTGTTCCAACACCTACATTAGTTCCATTATTATAAATAACATTATCTGCAACCCAAGCGGTTCCATTCCAATGCAATGTATTTCCATTGGCTGTTCCATCAGGTAGGTTGCCACTCTTTGCGGCATACAATGAGTATGGCACACTCATCAATTGCATGGTACCCATATTCACATAAGAGGTTCCACCTGTCGCATCCATTTCTACTTGAATAAATTTTGCTCCTATCCAATTCACACCTGCAAGTGTGCCCGTGACAGGAGTGCCTTCGCCAATGTTGATGCTAAATAATCCAAGTGTGTTCGTAGTCGTACTTTTTGTTTCAGCATACACAACGGTTCCGGTTGCGGTAAGGTTGTGAATACTAAAACGTAATGAAATAGTTTGACTTGCCATTAAGTTGCCTGCATTGTCGCGAGCTACTGCTTGGTATGAAATGGCGTTGGGAGATTGCGCAGTTGCAAATTCGATAATGAGACAATTTGAAAATTCGACAATTAAAAGTAAGATTAAAAATCTTCTGAAATTCAATGAAAATGATTTTGCGATTTTTGTTTTGTTGTGAAATGAATCTGACATGTTTTTGGTTTTTTAGTTATTTTTGAGAAAACTTATGGAGGATGTTATTTTTGTGGTGATACGAACCACTTGAGAAAAATACCTTCTTATTTTATTTTACACCGGTTTTGATTGTGTGATTTGCAGCCAATTTTTGATTTAGTTTTTTCATATTACCTTCGAGTGTTGCAACAAATGTTTTTTCATCTGTCAGCATTTCGCGAATTTGAGGATAGCTATTCAAGTCAAAATTCATTTCCGCCAATTTTTCTTTTACCTGCGTTAATATTTTACGCACTTCTTCGGGGTGTTCGCTTATGGTTTTTGTATATTGATTCATATTCAATTCCATTTTGTTTACCTCCTGCTCAACAGAATGGTGTGCTTCTGTAACCGTTGTTAATTCGGGTGCTAATGGTGCTTGCAGGGCAGTAGCCTTAGCAGTTACTTTAAATTCGGGGTCTTTATTTTGTAAATAAGCAACCACATCATTCAGTTGTTTTTTCAGAATATCGTTTTCTTCCTTCATGGCAGAAATATGTTTCGACATTTTTGTTGCATTAATACCTACTAAAGTGTTGATTGTTGAAATAGAATTATTGAACTTGCTTTCTGACCATGCAATACCTACTATATTTTTATAATCGGCTGCTGTCATATTTTCTTCGCTCTTAGCAATACCGAAACCATCATTATTACCTGAGCATAAAATATAATCGCCGGTTTTTACAACACCCATAACCTTTACAGGTACTTGTCCCATGAAAGCTACTTTTTCATAATTCATTTCCAAATTTTTGTCCGGCACATTACCTAATATCATTGGAGATGTTGAAACCACCATCAAATTGTCTGCATTGTATGTAGATTTTGTAATTCTTCCATTTGTCACTCCAACTATATCTCCTTCCATAATATTTTCAGAAGGATGCAGGCGAGGTACCCATTCGGCATAATCTGCGCCACCTGATTTATATAATACACCAACATTATTGATATATTCGTTAAGATAAAGTCCCCAATGTGTTGCAGCTGAAGCCACGGCTGCAATGCTTATTACAAGAGAACAAATATCACCCGATACTCCTGCACAAACTGCTGATGTAATTTGAGCGGCCGATTCTAACCCTGATTGCGCATTAAACCATATATATTCCCAACTATTATTCAATTCAGTTATGCTTTGTCCTTCAATGGCACCTTTTGCATTTCCGTTTGCATCAAAGAAAGTCATAAAATTATTACTGCCAGTAGGTAGTCCGCTAGTCACCTGAACCGCTATACCATTTTGCCCTCCGTAAACCGATAAGGGGTATCCCGAAGTGGAATATTGATTCCCATTCCCGTTGCCATGTATGATTGCCTGACTACCGGCGGTAAATACATCAAGCACCGCATATGGATTAGGAAAGTATCCGAATCCGGGGCCAAAATTACCCATTCCAACGCCAAGATGATGGGCTACTCCAACATACTGACCCTGGATCGCTAATTCCGCATCCTGGGATGGATCTGTTCCAAGTAGTATTTTATTTGAGGAGTTTTCTGCACGTAGAATGAAATCTCCAGCTGTGGCATTATTCAGATATTGACCACTTGAAGCAGCAATTCCTATTCGTGCATCAATGGTGCTACGACCAATTCCCATATTGGTATGCAGGTTAGCATTGCCACTTAAAAAGTCCGCAACATTTTGACTGTTTGAATTTTGAACAACTGTAAATT
>JANNYV010000384.1:0-2253 GCA_031410275.1 Bacteroidota bacterium | reverse complement strand
GGTTTAACAGGTGCAACAGGTGCAACAGGTCCTCAGGGGCCGATTGGTGCGACAGGAGCAGCTGGTTCAGCGAATATTTCAGGAACTTTAAATAGAGTCATTAAATTTACGGGAGCAACAACAGGTGGTAATTCTCAACTATTTGATGATGGCAATTATGTAGGTATAGGTACTTTAGCACCTACTTCTAAATTGTATATCAATGCCATTGATGATAGCGCATTGATTTCGACTTCTACTATTTCACAAGACTCAGCAACAGGGAATTATTTCTCTACCGGATCAACATTTGGTATAAGCCCGTTAACATATGGCTTAATTGGGCAGGTTACTAGTGCAGATTACGGTGCAGGTATTTTTGGTAGGGGCTTTGGTTCTTCGCCATTGCCATTTACAAACAGGGATTGTGGTGTGTATGGTTCTGCAAATTTTAATACAAGTGCTATTGGAATTTTAGGAAATTCTACTAGTGGTACAGCTATCATGGGACTTTCAACAAACGGAACCGGTGGTTTTTTTAAATCACCAACAGGAAATGCAGTTGTAGCTGATAGCGGTAATGTAATAGTCAATACCGGAAGACTTGGTATTCATACTGCAACACCCTCCTCTCCTTTAGAAATTGATAATGTCGCAGCAAATGGCGCGGATAATGGAACAGCAACAATATTTAACTACGCCGGCGGTTATGGTGCGGGAATAAGTGCTATTTCAAATGACAATGGAATGCCTACTGGTTCTACCGTATATGCCAAATCTTTAATTTCAGGATGGCAGGCAACACCATATAACTCAGGTACAGAAAATTATGGAGTTTGGGGTAACGCAAGCGGAAATGGATTTGGCGGTTGGGGAGGTATATTTTCAGCCGGAACCAACATGAGCACTTCTACAAAATATGTAGCACTTGGTGGTAGTGGTGTAAGACCATTAGCAACTTTCATGGGTGGTAATGTAGGTATAGGTACAGCAGCACCTAATTACAAACTTCATATTGATGGTGATTTAATGGTAAACTCAAATAGCGGCTCAATATTACATGGTTATGATGGTGGAGACAAATGGGGTATGGGTACCATAGGTGGTGGCTTGGATTGGAAATGGTTTACGCAAAATGGTTCAGGCGTGAATACATACAGACATTATTTTCAAAATGATGGTAAGGTTGGTATTAATACAGGGAATAGTGCTCCTACTGCTACCTTAGAGGTAAACGGTAATGCAAAAATTGTGGATGGTACCCAAGGTGTTGGCAAGGTATTGACTTCTGATGCAAATGGTACTGCTACTTGGCAACAAAATCAAACCGGGGGTACTACTAGCGGCTTTGGCGGCAACCCAACAACTGCAAATACTTTTCTTGGTGCACAAGCAACAGTAACAATAACCTCAACTACACAAAAAGTTTTTTGGACCGCAACAAAAGCAATGGGCTCTTCAATTGCAGGTGGTGCAAATTCATTAAATATTTATGCAGGTTATGTAAATGCAGCAAGCCCAACTGTATATAATATTCAAGGAGGAGGTATATTTGGGTTGCAATGCTTGCAAAATACAAGACAAACATATACTATTACAGGATTTGTTACTGGGTTAACACCGGGTACTTATTCTTTTGGAATGGTTGGCAGTTCAATAAATGCAGTCAATTGGAATAATAATGAGTATGGTTATGTAACCTATTTGCTCATGGAATAATTAACCTCAATTGAATAATTAATTTTAAATAAAAAAATAAGAATGAAAAAAATAATAATATTGTTTGTCATTGTAAACGGTGTGACCTTTACTTTACAAGCACAAGAAATTAGAGAAAAAGCAAGCCCTCCCATTGTCATCACACAAGAAATGAGGCAACAAACACTCGATATTGAAAAGGCCAGACTTGAACAACGAAAGGTTGAATTGGAAAAAATGAAGTCGACTCCCCAAGCTCCTGCTTTATCAGCTGACGAGGTGAGTCGTCTTGTAATTCAACAAGAAAGAGAAATGCAACAACGAAGAAAATCATTGAATGAAAACAACGAATCGTATCAATATACCGAACCTTTAAATGCTCAGGTTGTAGATGCACAGAAAGTGAATGCTATAAAGTTGACGAATGCTAAACTATCAGATGTAGAATTAAATATTCCGGTAAAAAATATTGAAATTAAAAATTCTCCGGCAAATAAGCAGCAAGGTAATATGCAATCTGTTGGATCACAAGCACTTTCGAAAGAACAACTCGAATTTCAAAAAGCAACGCAATCA
>JANNYV010000383.1:0-2232 GCA_031410275.1 Bacteroidota bacterium | reverse complement strand
ATTCTAGTGCAAAAAACATTGAATGCTCAAAATTCCCAGACGTTAATTGTATTGGAACCCTTCGCAATATGGGGGCGAGATTCGGTCCAGCAATGGCGGGCTCAATAAAATCAGCCAATACCCACAAGATTGTGAGTGTGTTGCGATACAAGTCAATGTTGGTTACGTCAATAGTGTCTCCAATCTTTACAGTCGGAGGCGGTATATTAATAAGTGCCTGTATACCCAACATGAATGAAATCTCCCTACAAAATATAATTCGTGTATCACTGTTAGCCCCCAACAATTCATTGGGATTGAGTTTAAATTCAAGTGTTTTGCCATCATATACAAAATGACCATTCCATCCAACCAATGCATAAACTTTCGAATCAGCTTCAATATTACCGCTAGGTTTAAATCGAAAAATATCATTCTCTTCACGAATTGCATTATTGATTCCATCCACTAATGCTGTAATTGTTGGGTAATGGCCTGGTTTTATAAAGATTATTGTTGTTGGTCGCTTTTTCCCTAATAATGTAATTGTATTAGTTCCATCCCGCACATTGTCCCAAGCACCAACAGTGATCATCATTTCTTGTAAACAAACTTCGTAATGATTGGTTTGAAAGTCCAAATATTCGTTACATGTATTGAAAAAGTTACCTCCACCGTCAATTTCGCTAACTAATGTGTATATAAATTCAGTTTGCATTTTTATTAAATTCCAATCTAACATGCACGTCACCATTTATATCCAGCGGAGCAAATTTGACATTCTTTTTAGTATTGATCTTGTATGGTTGTTCATATGTTGGTACATCACTTGATTCCTCCAAAAACCAAATTTTAATGGTTTCTATTCTATTTTTAATTAGTTTCAAATATTGTGTGTGTATGAAACAATGGTTGGCATGTGTGGTCTGGCTGGATTCGGATGGGATGCAGCGCAAGAGTGGAAGTTGAAAGTCATGGCCGAGATTGGTTGGTTCGATTATATCGGAACAAACCCAAATTGATGTTACAGTGTTTCGCCAAATATCGATTGTAAAGCCCATTTTAATGTCATGATCAATATAAGTATGCCATACAACATGTTTAGCTCCAAGGTATGGTGATTTTGTATTTGCTCTAAACTTTTTACCATAAGAATAATGATTACTTTTTCTTGCCAAAAGCCATTCGTCATGCCTAAAATCATAGACCATACTAGGTTTTTCTCTGGAATTGGTATTCTTGTACAACTGTGTCATTTGTGGATTATGAAACCATACTATATTCTGATTGTTAAATGGTGTTGCACCTAACATGTATGCTAATTCCTTACAAAATGCAAATTCAAAATGAAAATACATGTTTCGTGGTTTGAATACAACTTTTCCTTCAATAATTGTAGCACCAATATATTGACCATCCATCAAGTCAACATCCCAATCAGGTGGAACTTCCCAAACTTCTTCAGGCTGATGTTTCATTACTGTAACTCTATGATAATTCCCATCATCAATTAATGTAAAATATTGTGGGCGTGCACGCATAAAATTTCCACGTCGTTGTAACCAATCATCTCCAGCTGGAAATCGATGAAGTCGTTTTCTTTTCATTCTTTCTGTAGCAAGTTTACAATTAAATCCATCAGCTAATGGGCGATACTTCCATTCCACCGCATCAATTTTGCAAAAATAATTATAAATTTCTTTATTTATTGAATACAATATTGTTTCAATCAAATTGTATTCATCCACATAGTAACTAGGTTCGATTTTGCAAATAAGTTCTGCGGGTGATGCAATGACACCACCATCTATCTCAACACCACTCAGTTTCAAAAGAATATAGTTTGTTGTCGGTCTAACATTATACCACATATATGGAACATAATAAATTTCTATGATTGCTGCTGATGTGTAATCACACATTAATTGATTCAAATAATTTGAAAACTCTCCACCATAATTGTTAGGATAAGTATCTTTACATAGAGCACTCGAAAGAATTACTGACGTCATTCGTTTTGAAAAAATTGAAGTCGGGCGTATACGTGTGAGTTTGAAACTAATGGTTCACCCAAATAATTCTCTGAAATCCAAATTTTGATCTTGTCAACATGGTTGATGTTTAATAGTTTATATTGTAAGTTTGATGCTGATTCATATGAGATTTGACGTGAAATTTTATCAACTGGAGAAATGCGCAAAATTTGTTTTTTGTCCGCCGGTGTTTGGGGTCGGTCATCACGGCGCGGGTGCG
>JANNYV010000382.1:0-6667 GCA_031410275.1 Bacteroidota bacterium | reverse complement strand
TTACACATGCCCAACCGGTAAAGTCGATCATCACAGGTTTATGTTGTTTAATTCCTTCGGCAATGGCATCTTCTAAATATAAATAAATTTTAAGTCCTTTCAAATCATGTGTCCTTGCATTGGTTCCCTTTTTTAGTTTTTCTTCTTTATGAAAGAAGCTATAAAATTTTGGTGGCGGGAAGCCACTGACTAAACTAATATTTTGACCAAAAAAGTCGAGAGATAAATAGCCTGCAAATACGATAGAAAGACCGGCAATTATTTTCATTGCCATGGAGCTTTTAAAACTATAATCTTCTTTAAATTTAAACTTGCCTACTAAATACAGGGCCATCATCACACAAATAATAATCCAGATACCGATAAATAATTCGCGTTTTAAGAAACCCCATTGTTTCACCAAATCAGCATTCGATAAAAATTTTAATGCGAATGCTAATTCAATAAAACCAAATACTACTTTTAACACAGTGAGCCATCCACCTGATTTTGGTAGGGCTTTTAATAAATTAGGGAACATGGCAAACAATGCGAAAGGCACACCTAAACCAATTCCAAACCCGGACATTGCGGGTGTAATTAATTTTGAATTACTGATATTGCCAAGCACCAATCCAAGTATGGGACCGGTACATGAAAACGATACGATGGCTAAGGTAAGTGCCATAAAAAAGATGCCGCTTACACTGCTCACACTACTTTTCGAATCTACTTTGTTGGCAACACTGGATGGTAAACTAATATCGTAATAACCAAAAAGGGAAAATGCGAATACGACAAAAATCACGAAGAAGACAAGGTTGACCCATACATTGGTTGAAAACGAATGGAGTGCATTTCCTCCCCAACCTAAAAATAAAAATGGAAGGCTTAATAAAAAATAGACAAGAAAAATAAAGAAGCCATACCACACGCCACGTCTGATACCTTCTTTTTTATTCCCTGAGCCTTTTAAGAAAAAGCTGATGGTCATTGGAATCATTGGTAAAGTGCAAGGGAAAAACAATGCGGCAAATCCACCTAATAAACCATATAATAAAGCGGTCCACATAGAGAGTTCGGCTTGTTGAGTTTCTCCGCAATCACCCACGGGCGTACCGTAATCACCAAATGTATTAAAAGCTGTTGCGGTTGTGCTCGTATCTTCAATTGGGTTATTGGTCAACGCGGCTGATGTATCAGGCTGCCTTATACTCGCAATCGTATCTATTTTTTTCGAAGAGTCTTTTGCTGATGATGTGCCATCACAATTTACATTCATATCAATATCTAATTTCTCATCTGTTTCTCGTTCACACACACTATGATCGCAAGTTTGATAATGCACATTTGCTTTAAGCTTGACCTTGCTTTTATATTTTACTTTCTGAATATATTTTACTTCATTTTCAAAATAATGAATAATACCTACACCTGTTATATCTTCATCAATTAGTTTCCCATGCTCAGTTACCTTACCTACAAACTGCAAGTCCTTGTTTTTATCGAATGTAATTGCAGGGGAAATTAGCAGACCATCACCACCGGCATTAAACGAATATAAATGCCAACCTTTATAAATTTTTGCCGTGACAATAATTTCGGCTTCCGTTTCTGAAATGATTTTGGTGCAAGCAGAAAGATTTACTTTTTTACTATTCTGTGCGGAAGTTGTAATGGATACTATGGCGCAAAGAAGCGTTATAAGAAATGTCTTCATTACTGATTGTGCTACACGTTTTGAAATAAAAAATAAGGAATAAGGAATATAAAATAAGAAAGTAAGAGACTCTCGCAACCGAGAGAAATTTTCCTGACATCTAACATCTAACATCTGACATCTTCTTTGTGAATTCATAGTAAGACCCATATTATAATTTTATTTTAAACGGCACATCGGTTGGCGGCAAACACATTCTATCGTTACAACATTGAAAGCTTACAGTGCCATTTAGTGTTACGGATTTACTCGCTTCAACGGTTAAAGAAAAATCAACTTCACCTTCATAATAATTAACCATGCCTACTCCTTCCATGTTCTTTGTAATAGGTCTTCGCAAAGGCGTTAATGTACCCACTTTCGTCAGCAACTGTTTATTGGTAATGGTCAATTCAGTTGGAATTAATAAACCATCGCCTCCGGGTTCGGGTGAAAATACATGAAAGCCTTCCTGAATAGTTGCTGTCGCCGTAATGATATATTCATTGGGATTATTTCCTTTCTTGCTTGCAAATTTCCATTTCACCGGGCTAGGGTCTTGTGCAAATGAAAGCACTGAACTCAACATCATTAAGACAAAAAATAGGGTTCTCATAATTTTTAATTTTAATTCGTCATTTATAATTCTCAATTGCTTATCAAACTCTCCAATATCTTCCTCCCATCAACATTCCCCAACAATGCACTACAGGCTCTTTCCGGATGAGGCATCATACCAAATACATTTCGGGTACTATTGCATATACCGGCAATATCATGAGTCGAACCATTTGGATTTTCCTTACCAATTTCACCGGCTTCATTACAATATTTAAAAATAATTTGTTGGTTTGTATCCAACTCATTCAGTGTTTTATCATCGGCAAAATAACGCCCTTCGCCATGGGCTATTGGAATTTTTAATGCCTGACCAACTACCTGTTTCGAAATAAGCGCCTCCTTATTTTCGCTGATGATGAAGGTATTCTTACAGGAAAATTTTTGATGGTCATTTAATAATAAGGCGCCCGGCAATAAGCCTGATTCGCATAAAATTTGAAAGCCATTGCATACACCTAATACTTTTCCACCTTTATGTGCATGCTCAATCACACTTTCCATCATTGGGCTGAAACGGGCTAAAGCACCGCAACGCAGGTAATCGCCGTAAGAAAAACCACCCGGCAATACAATACAATCTTCTGTGGAAAACATCGACAAATCTCTGTCTTTATGCCATAACATGATAACCTCCTGACCCAATTCATTGCGCAAGGCATCTTTCATATCTCTATCGCAATTCGATCCGGGAAAAACTACAATTCCAAATTTCATAATTAAATTTTATAGTACCCATTCTACAAGCATGACTACCAATATTAAAAAATAGAAAGTAAATGTATTATATTTTTCTTTATTGTTTAGAAATGTCTGACTTAATATTATACTAATGGGCGTAATACTCAATATCCACGGCACTCCGGGGAAGGCTTTCGAGAAGATACCAATCACACAGCCAAAGAATAAATAAAGCACCACACCATTCCATTTCTTTCGCACAGAAATAGCGTTTTTAATCCCGGCTTGGTTCACCAAAAATAACCCATAGACAAGCATTGAAATCGAAATAATAGTCAAGATAATTAATGGTGCAACCGGCATTGTTTTAATTGGAGGCGTCAGATTTAAATACACTAATTCATGCAATTGATGCCAATTCCCGCTGATATAAACAACAGAAAGACCTAGATAAATAGGCGTCAATGCACCAAGCACATAGGCCATATTTTCTTCTAATGAAAAAGGGCGCAACAACAGCAACAGAGCCAAAAACAAAAAGAAAAAAAGAATAGACGGAAAATAAAAAAGAGCGGCTGCAGAAACAAGCATACCAATATCGAAACAAGCCCGGCGAGGTTTTGAAATATGATAGAGTTGCATGGTTTTCGAAAAGGCTATAAACAAAATAATATTTGCTATAAAGGCTGTTGAAAAAACATTCAGCTCGGGAGCGAATGATGAAAATAATAAAAAGGACATCGCGGGCAGATAGCTGCTTCGTTGTAAAAATTTCTCCCGATTGACTACCGAATTGAAATAAATTGAAAACACCAATAGTAAACAAACTGTGCAAAACACATAAAGTGACGGATGTGTTGAATAAAAAGATTCGAGTCGGGGAAATGAAAACAACATACCCCGGTTAAAATGTTCAATAGTAGCCAACGCCGGTGGATGCAATATATATTTTGCCTTCAGCAAGAAGGTCATAAACACTAATGCAAATGCCGATGATATATCGTTTTGTTTGAAAATTCGTAACACAGGTGACTTAGTAACTGATTTTGAGGAAGCAAAGATAACTTTTCGAAACACATGGCATTATAATTTCTGATTTCGAAACCTGCACAGCCGAACGAGGCATCAAACTCCAGTTATCTTCTTCTTCACTGGTTTGAAGTTCTTTTACCGTCAACTCTCCATTCGCTGAAACATAGCAGGCAAGAAGCCTCGACTGCTTACTGCTCACATCGCTAAAGATATATGCATTGCCCAAATGGTTTTGCAATACACCATAAGACGAAAAAATACCATTATCATCCATCGTGGTTTGTTCTTTCAACACATTTTGAGTCCAGGCAAGTGAGCCATCTGTTTTTAAATTGAACAACACAATTTCATCATACGAAAACTCATGTACCGTTCGTGTGTTCTCTGTTATGTTAGACATCATGTACGATGAACTTAGTATAGGTGTTAGGCCACCAATATTCCTTGTATTCTGATATGTTTTTTCGGCGGCAATTTCTATTTCTCCGGTTTTTTTTAAAAAGACGTTTCTGATTTTCATATCCCGTAAATCAGAATGCGAAGAAGAAATTTGCAAAGCAAGCGGGGTGAAATGATTTGAACTGATAAGTTGTTTCTCTTCATCAAAGACGCTAAAATAAAGCCCTCTCGGTGAACTGAATCTGCCATCTGAAAAATAACCGCAGAGATAAATATTTTGATTGGCATTGTCTGTAGCCAAATGTAAATCACTGACTGAATAATTAGTTAAATTCAACGTGGTATTGGTAAATGCGTTCGCTCCTTTTGCACAGGAAAGCAATGATAATTTCTCTGCACTGCCTTTGGCTGTGCGGTCATCTGTTGATACAATATAGGCATTGCCATTGTTGGTTACGTTGCCAACATCTGACAAATCAAAATTGTTTTCTGCAAACGATTGTTCAATTTGCGTAAGCACATTCAAGTCCAAATCAATCACTTTCGCATGCAATATACTTGCGCTGTTTTCTACGAATGAGTTAAACACCAAAGTCTTGGTTTTATCTTCACTCGAACAAAAAACATATTCATTATTAGTTCTGTAAGCACCGGCAGGACTGCTGTCTAGTAATACTGGTACTGTCCATGAATAATCTTCTTTTAGTTTAGCCATGTATACATTCACTATTTTATTTTCTCTCAGCACATAAAAAATGGAAAGCTTATTCGCAGTGGCTGAAAAATAGATTTTTGAAATTGCTTCGGGCAAAAATGACAAGGTGCTAATTTTTTCTTTGATAAAATTTTTATCATAAAAAACAATTTCACCGATGGCTGTATGGTTTTTATAAATAGCGGTATAGTTTCTGCATTTACCAATGACCATAAAATCATCTTTACTTAAATTCAATTCTTCCTTTTCGCTCAGGGTAATTTTCTGAGCAGAAGCGCTGAACGCTAGTAAAAATAAGATACCGGTTAGGACTATGTTTCTCATGTGTATGCGAAGATAATGGTTATTCACTTATTGTTCAAAGCAGTTAAATTTTAGTTCGGCGCAAAATGAACATCGCTCAACGATTCTTTGTCAACATTTTGCATTATTCATATCGAATGAATTATTTTATGAAACGCACAGCACAGGGCTTCACCTTGCGCTGATTGGATGCCGTCCTTTCAGGACTGTAACATTGGTTGAGTTCATGCTGAATAAAGATTCCATTGCTGACAACTAGCCCTGATGGTAGTGTAAATCCTCTCGCTGCTTTGAGCGAGAGATTGAAACGGACAGCAGGACAACAGCTGCATGATGATGATTTGCTTGGCTACAAAAACGAAATCAAAAAATTTGAATTGCACCAGCCTAACATCTTCAATTTCTATTTAGGAACTTTAATGTACTTTTGCTCCCAATTTTTACAGTATGAAAAAATCACTTTTTATTTTATTCCTCTCGGTCTTTTTGTATAGCTGCAACAATAGCTTTACATTGAAAGGGAAATTAGAAAATATGCCGGTTCAAAATTTCAGGTTAGAAGAGTTAGCCATCAATGGAAATTTATTTGTCGACTCAGGGAAAACGAATGCCGACGGAACATTTGAATGTAAAACAAAATCGAAGGAAGAAGCGTTGTACAGATTAAAATTTATGCAGGGAAAATATGTGTTACTGGCTTTGAAAAACGGCGACAAAGCGAGCATAACAGGTGATTGGAATACATTGGAAAATTATAAAGTAGAAGGTTCAGAAGGAAGTATTGCCATCAAAAGTTTTTTGGTAAACTTGCGTGAGAATATCAAGGATATGAAAACCTTGAAGATGATTTTAGATACTATTAAAGCACATCCTGAACGGGACTCGATGAGAAAGCCGGCAGAAGAAGATTTACGAAATATTAATAGCCGCTTTATGGAGTATGTCAAAAAGTTTTCGGATACAACCAAGAGTGTTGCCAGCGCCTTGTTTGCCGTCAATATTATTAACCCCGCTGTAGAGGGACCGTATGTCACTTCATTTTATCAGAACATCGTAAAGCGCTTTCCAAATTCAAAAAGTGCCAAAGCATTTGCGGACAGGTTTTTAAATAACACGCCGGCAAAAGCAATAGAACCCGCCGGTGCAAAAGCAGGTTATCCGACCTTAAAACATGCTAATAACCAAAAAATAATTATCTTTTGTCATGGTTTAACTAATAACCGCTGGTCGCTTTTTTATAC
>JANNYV010000381.1:0-5610 GCA_031410275.1 Bacteroidota bacterium | reverse complement strand
TTGATGCAGTCATCAGCGGTGTAACCAATTTTGGTTTCTTCGCACAGACCATTACACATAAATGCGAAGGCTTGGTTTCATTGACAAATTTATTAGAACTTGATGAATTCAAATTTGTTGAAGATGAGTATGCCTTAGTAGGCAAACGAAGCAAATTAAAATTTCAAATGGGCAATACTGTCCGCATACGTGTTGCCGCTGCGAATCTTGTTAAGAAGCAATTAGACTTTGATCTAGTATTAAATTAAGTTTATCAATTGGGCGTGCCCCCGAAGCGCCCCATTGACAAACAGAATGTATCAGTTCATTCAAGTGTATAGGGTTTGTCAATTGGTCTGCTTCGGGGCGGGCTATCCATTCCAAGTCCTCGCTCGTGCCTCGCTCCGGGCTTTCCATTACTATCCCTCACGCTGTGTCACATACAATAAAAGAAGCCATAATAGCGTAATATTTGTAAATTACTTTTTAATAAATGTTGTACTCGCTTTCTTGCCTTCATTATTTAAATAAACAATATAGCCACCTTGAGCAAGTGTAGAAATATTGATTGGAATTAAATTCTTTCCAATCATTGCCTTCCTATTTTCTTGTTTCACTAATGAACCCGAAAGAGAATAAATTCGAATTGAAAGTTGTGAGGCTTCTGTTGCTTCGTATTCAACTGTAGTCACATCAGAAGCTGGGTTAGGATATACTTTAATTGATTCCGTTTCTTTATCCATGTAACTTACGGCCGTTGGGAAATAGGAAGCAAGACTTGTTGACCTGAACGTTCCTCGCCCGTGTGTACCCGAATAAATAATAGCACCTTGATAACCACCGCCCGCAACATCTACATTAGCATATTCTTCTTTCTGTGCAAGTTCATATGTTACTACACGTGGATGCCAAGTGGCAGGATCGGGATTCATGATATTTAATTCTGTCCAACTCGTGCCACCATTATCAGTACCCCAAACTCCCATTTCAGTGCCTATCATAAATTTGGTAGGACTACCATATAAACAAAGAGAAGAATAAACAGGCATTTTTGGTAAGTTCGAAGTAATGTCTGTAAATATCGGTGTGGTTGAATCGATTGCATGTGTTGTTTTATAAATGTATGAAGTATTCGCATAGTTACCAAGCGTAACCACTAATACATTCCCTGTTGAATCGCAAGAAAGATCTGTTACAAATCTTCCGTAAGAGCCAATATTTGTTGCAGAACAAGATGAATATAAAGGATAGGTGTATGTTGTACCTGAAGGAACATTTGCAACCGTATCGGTATATTTATAACTACTATCCCATAAGTTAGGAACTGAAATTCGATACACAGTTCCACCGGTGGTTCCTGCAAAAACAGTTTTTCCATCCTTTGCCATTGTCAAGGCCGAAAACTGTACCGCACCAGGGTTAAATAATCTGAACCAAACAGAATTGCCTTTCAACGCAGTTTGTGTCATCCAAACAGATGAACTTGTACCAAATAAGAATATTGATTTTACATTGGCTCCTACTTTCTTTTCAGCATAATTAATTGGAGACACCCAAATACCTCCTTCATCGGGGTCACCATCCGGAGTGCCACCTGAACTTCCATTATTCAAATCAATATTTTTATCAAAAAAAGATTTAAATGAAGACGCACCCTGTCCACCATCAGCGGCCCTTCTAAGAGCACCTTGCACTACAGAAGTAAACACAAAGCCCGGTGCTAAATCACTGATGGCGCATCTTGTTCCGTCACCTCCAGTCAAATCTCTTGATTCTAATTTAGAATTTGCTTCTTCACCAATTAAACCTGAGCCATTATCTTGAGTACCAAACACAATTTTTCCTAATCGATTTGCAGCCAAACCATAACATTGAGTAACACTATAATGTTTATTCTTTTCACCAAAGAAAGGTGCAACACCTGAACAATTAAAGGTTCTATAAAAACCACCATCATTGGTAACATACATATTTTCAGCATTTGAAGGATTAAATGCAATACAATGCATATCGGCATGAACTAATTTTCCTGAGGAAGCACTCTGAGCCCAATATGCAATAGTTTCCCAAACATTTGAACCGACCACATTTGTATAGCGATACAATTCAAGTTGACCTCCTAAAAAAACCATCTCTTTATTCGTCGGGTGAACACCGAATGCGATATCATAATTTCCTTGATTGCCAAAAGGATTGAATATTGAAGAACCACCAGGGCCAATATTTGTCCAGTTTGTACCTCCATCAGTAGAACGGTAGACTCCCTTCAGACTGCTATTCGCCGCCGCAACAACAACATAAATATAATTCGGATCACTCGGAGCAATCGCAATTTCTATTCTACTTGCAGTGCCAGAAGCAGGCAAACCACCTATACCCATTAAGTTACCACTAAATGTTGTTCCTCCATCGCTAGAGATATATAAATTAGATGAAGTTGCCGCGGCTATTTTCATTCCATCTGTCGACATATCCAAATCTATAAAATGCGTAGAGACTGTCAAGGTTGAAGGTTTAGCCCAAGTAGTACCACCATTGGTTGTCATTTTCAAACCACCGAAAGTAGCTGCAAATAACTTATCAGAATTAACAGGGTCAGCTACTATTTTATTGACATAAGACCATTGATCGGTTGGATTGTTAGAGTTAGAAGGTTTAGTAGATGAAAGCACATTAAATGTCGCCCCGCCATCTGTTGATTTGAATATCCCTTCTCCTAATTGAAATGGTTGTTCTAAAAAGCCTGTCGATCCTGCCCAGCCACCCTGACCTTCACCGGTTCCATAATAAATGTCTCCGTTTGCTGCTTGCGCAATAGAGGCAACAGCAATTGCATTTGATGAATCATTCCCTGAACGTTTAGTCCATGAATCACCATTGTCGGTAGACATCCAAAAGCCACCGCCAACAGCACCCATATAGAGTTTGTTTGCAACAGTTTTATCAGCCAACACAACTCTTGTTCTACCACCAACGTTATCAGGACCACTTTCATTCCAAACCATATTATTAAATGCCCTATTTTTTTTGAAAGAAGAATTAAACATAGACTCCATTTTCGCTCTGGCAGCCTGAACGTCTCTGTAGTCTACCTCGCCGGTGATTTGATTGGCTCTGATGCTTTTGTAATATTCCATAGCACCTTTAATTTCTTCTGACTCTTTTTCGCTGTATTCATTTCTATACGCCAAAAAAGAAGGATTAGATACATTCAGTTTTTGTACCAACAACGCTGAGGTTGTAATAACGGCTACGCCGACTGACGATAACAGTAGTTGAATCTTGTTCATAATAAATAGAATAATTGGTATTAGTGTGCTAAGATAACTTCTATTCATTAATAAAAAAAAAAAATAGTAAATAATTAAGGCCAAGGGAAAAATAATGAAGGTGAAGAGAAAATAAAAAGTTTGTAGATAGTTTTGACAATTTGGAACTTATTGTATATTTGAAGGTCATTTAACTTTTAAACAAAAACTATTCATCTGTGCCTTACGAAAATAACAACGAACGAAACAACGAAACAATTTTTAGCAAACGTTTGAAAGCAGGTAAATTGAGAACCTATTTTTTTGATGTTCGCTCTACTCGAACCAATGATTATTTTGTAACACTCACAGAAAGCAAGAAGCGTTTTCATGATGGCGGTTACGATCGTCATAAAATATTTTTATATAAAGAAGATTTCAATAAATTTTTAAAAGCATTATCAGAGACTATTGATTATGTCAAAACAGATTTAATGCCTGATTTTGATTTTGATGCATTTAATCATGATAATAATGAATATGCAGAGAATCAACCCTATACACCTCGTGAGGAAACAGTTGTTTCTTCTGAAAATGAAGAGGTAGAAGAGGAGCCACTTGAAATTAAACCATCGACTGATTTTTCCGCTAATACTAATTTAGGAGAAGTAGATAAATGGTAAATCCGATATCCGGAATCCGATGTTAGATGTTCGGATATTTTACTTATCTAAGATAGTATTCATCTTTTTTATTTTATATTCCTTATTTACTTTACGACTTAAGCCTTATATGTTATACCTTCTAACTTACGGGTAATAATCAGGATTTTTTTTCCTCATGATATGGAGCTACTTTTGCGTGACCTTTTTTTAAGGCTTACTTTTTTATTTATACAATGAAGAACATTAGAAATTTTTGCATCATCGCGCATATTGATCATGGTAAGAGCACATTAGCAGATAGGCTGTTAGAATTTACAAACACCATCACCGAGCGGCAAATGATGAATCAGGTATTAGATGATATGGACCTTGAACGCGAAAAAGGGATCACAATTAAAAGTCATGCTATTCAAATTAATTACCCATACAAGGGTGTAGAGTATACGCTTAATTTAATTGATACGCCCGGTCATGTTGATTTTAGTTATGAAGTAAGTCGCGCACTCGCCGCTTGTGAAGGCGCTTTATTATTGGTCGATGCGTCTCAAGGAATACAAGCACAAACTATATCGAATCTTTATTTGGCTATAGGTAATGATTTAGAAATTATTCCGGTCATTAATAAAATAGACATGGAGGGTGCTATGATCCCCGAAACCAAAGATCAGATTGTCGAATTGATTGGTTGCAAAGAAGATGAGATATTATTGGCTAGCGGGAAAAGTGGTATAGGCATTGAAGAAATTTTAACTGCGATTATCGAACGCATCCCCGCCCCAAAAGGCAATCCGAGTGAGCCTTTACAAGCATTAGTATTTGACAGTGTTTTTAATAGTTTCAGAGGCATTATAATTTATTACAGAATATTTAATGGCTCCATTAAGAAAGGAGATAAAGTACAATTTTTCAATACCGGTCAGGAATATTTTGCAGATGAAGTGGGTATTTTAAAAATTGGTATGGAAGCCAAAAGTGAAGTGAAGACTGGTGATGTAGGTTATATTATTACCGGCATTAAAAATGCAAAAGAAGTAAAAGTTGGTGATACGTTGACGCTTGCAAATAATCCGTGTAAAACCGGGATCAACGGTTTTGAGGAAGTGAAACCAATGGTATTCGCCGGAATTTTTCCGGTTGTGACAGAAGATTTTGAAGAGCTTCGCGATTGCATGGAAAAACTTCAACTCAATGATGCATCGCTGACATTTGAATTAGAAACTTCACAGGCTCTTGGTTTCGGTTTTCGATGCGGCTTCCTTGGTTTGCTGCATATGGAAATTATTCAAGAGCGATTGGAAAGAGAATTTAATCAATCTGTGATTACCACAGTTCCCAATGTTAGCTTTATTGCGTATACAACAAAGAAAGAAATAGTGAAGGTAAACAACCCTTCAGAAATGCCTGATCCTAGTCGCATCGAGCGTATAGAAGAACCTTTTATTAAAGCACAAATAATTACCAAACCTGATTATATCGGGAATATCATGACGTTATGTATCGGTAAACGTGGCATGCTCATTCATCAAGCCTATCTCACTCCCACCCGCGTTGAGCTGATTTTTGAAATGCCTTTAACGGAAATCGTATTTGATTTTTATGATAAGTTAAAAAGCCAAACCAGAGGATATGCTTCATTCGATTATTCACCTATCGGGTTTAGAGATAGTGATATTGTAAAAATGGAAATATTATTAAATGGCGAAAATGTTGATGCTTTG
>JANNYV010000380.1:0-10449 GCA_031410275.1 Bacteroidota bacterium | reverse complement strand
AAAAGGTTACTCATGGCCCGGCTTTCTTTCATCCCCACAAAAACAACCGCTGTAATTAATGCCACAATAGCAAAGGCAGGCAAATCAAGTATCATTCTCAGGCTGCCGATGGTTGGAGCTTGAGTCCACGCGGTGTACTTTTCCATTAAAGTAGAATCAAGAGTTTGCAATACACTTCCCTTATTTATTAAATCCGTTGCTTCAATAAATCCTTTATGCGCGGTCGAATAATCCATCGTCAACCAATCGGCTATATGAATGCCGGCACTGCTTGTGAGATGCGTAAAATAATCGCTCCATGAAATAGCCACCGCTATATTTCCAATCGCGTACTCCATCAATAAATCCCAGCCAATAATCCATGCAAATATTTCTCCAAAGGCCACATAGGCATAGGTGTATGCACTCCCTGAAACAGGCACAGTGCTGGCAAACTCTGCATAACATAAAGCAGCAAAACCACAGGCAAAGGCTGTAAATAAATATAAAAAAATAACCCCAGGTCCACCATCGAAACAAGCTTTACCAATACTGCTAAAAATACCGGCGCCGATAATAGCTGCGATCCCAAAAAAAGTCAAATCACGAACACCTAATACTTTATGCATCGGAATATGATCGACATCGCCATAACCCGAAGCAGCATCTGACAGTATTTTGCTAATACTTTTTTTTCTGAACAATGACTTCATAAAGTGAAATTTAAAAGTTTGAAATTAATGTGAAATGAGTTTAAATGCAAATGAAAAAACTGGATATTCGAAGACTGATGTTCGATGTTCGGGAGATCTAACCCCTATTAAAGAAATTTATATTGACCAATATTCTCCTTTACAATCAAAATCTAATCCCATTTAAATAGTATAGCAGGGCATCTCAGAATATTCTTTGTTTATCCGTTCACATTGTATCTTTGAAACAATGGAGCAAGAGCGATTCAACATAAAAAAGGAAAATGGCAAAACCTATATCTATGATGTCAATCGGAAAAAATATGTGGTGCTAACACCTGAAGAATGGGTGAGACAACAATTGCTATATTATCTTGTGAATGAACTCCAATATCCTGCGTCTCTCCTTTCAATCGAAAAACAAATCGTGGTTGGGTCCAAAAAAAAACGATATGATATTGTAGTGTATAAGCACGACAAACCCTGGCTGATTGTTGAATGTAAAAACGAAAAAGAATCGCTGAATGAAAACGTTCTCAGCCAATTACTTTCCTATAATAGCAGCTTAGATGTATTGTTTCTTACCATTACAAATGGCCTGCAAATCATGACTTATGATATTGAAAAAACAATTTGGATAAATGGGTTTCCTGCCTATGAATAGTGCGTTTTATACGGGCGTACTTTTTGTGACGGCTATTTTTTTCTCAGGAATAGGGGCTGGGAAATAGTTACTCGCTTCGGAATAGGAAAAGCTAAAGTCTAGGATGACTTCTTAATTTGATCTGTATAGTTTTACTTTAGCATTTAATGATGAGATTTATCTTAGAAAAGTAAGAAGCACAATAGTAGAAGGAAACTTTGAAAATGAAAATAATCGTTATCAAATGAAATAAGATAAACGCTAAAACAAAGAATAGCAACATCGTATGGATCATTTTTAATCTACTTGCATACAATGCGATGCAAATCAAAAAGAATATAACAGCAAAAGAAAAACAGAGACAGAAAGATATAAAAGAAGCGGCTTAAACATAAAAAAACAAAAGATGCAGGAAGTCGTGTTTCGTACAAACTAAAATAATCAGAAGTTCGATGAAGAAATAAACATTAAAGATTCACAAAAAAGTCTACACAAATCAATTGCGAAAATAGAGACTTAAAATTTCTTGAGAATTTTCAGGAAGACCAAATTTTTGACTTACCACTTATGACTTGCTCCTAATACCAAATCACTAATACCCAAATATCTCTTTCAAACTAAGTTTCTTTACAGGACCGAATTTATTTAATTCATCCCAATTTACTTTTGAATTACTTCCTACTACGGTTAGTACATAAGGCTTGTTCGAAATGTTTTGTTTGTAAAAATCATCGATATCAGAAAAGGTAAACTTATCAGTTGCGTTGTAAATCTTCTCATCAATATCATAATTGATTCCCTTCTTTTGTGCATTTAGATAACTGAAAAGAATAGAAGTCTTCGTAGTGCGTGAAGTAGAAATTGTGTTCTTGATACTTGACTGAGAATTCGCAAATAATTTTTCTGACTTTGGCAGGTTAGTCAACAATTCCTGCATACCCGCAATAGCTTCTTTCATTTTATCTGCCTGGCAACCCACATAACCACTCATATTAAATGGCTCGCCTTTTTTGCGTGGTGTACCATAACCTGCATACGTAGAATAAGCAAGAGCTTTTGATTCCCGTATTTCCTGAAACACAATACCACTCATATTTCCACCAAAATATTCATTAAACATATTAATCACCGGCGCCTTTTCCGGGTTATATGTTTCTCCGTTTCTGAACCATTGTATTTCGGCCTGTACCATATCATAATCCGCAAATAAAACCTGATTAGCAGCCTGCGTAGTAAATGTATATTTCTCAGCCTGAGGAGTTGCAATAAATGTTTTAGGAAGTTTATGCAACGTAGAAAGCTTCGTACTAA
Source organism: Bacteroidota bacterium (assembly GCA_031410275.1). Classification (GTDB taxonomy): domain Bacteria; phylum Bacteroidota; class Bacteroidia; order Chitinophagales; family Chitinophagaceae; genus OLB11. Next base: position 7,824 of record JANNYV010000380.1, on the reverse strand, counting down.
TCATGGCAGGTGCTGTTGGTCCGTAATACAAAACCTTATGATTATATGAAGTCAGCGTATGAAGAATTTTCACCAAATCTTCTGCTCTTAATTGATCGAGTTCTTCGTTCGTCAATTCATTATTGAATGGATTATGAGCACCATATTGTGCATAATATCTAAGCCCGCTGCGGATAATATTCTTATTTAATTTTGAATCGCTACGTTTCTTCTTCATCCCATCAACCATATTTTTCAATGCCTCATTATCGGCTTTGCAATTACTCAAAAGGTGTTCAAATAATTCTACCCCTTTATCATAATTATCTTGCAAACCATTTAAAGAAACATAACTTTCCTCATTTCCGGAATTGACACCAAAGTCACAAGCCAGCGTATAAAATTTCTTACTGATATCATCGGCAGAGTATTTGTCAGTTCCAAGATATTGCAAATAGTCCATGGCTATCGGAAATAATTTATTGTGTAATGAACCGGCTTCTACATAATAGTATTGCGAAAAAAGCGCATTTGTTTTATTCGGCACACTGAGCAATGAAACAGAATTAGTCGTTGTCTTCACTGTGGTACGTGTGATATCTTTATCGTAATCAACAAACACAGGCGCAATTTTTGCCGCAGGCATGGCCGCAATATTTTTTAGAAAAGGGCTTTGCGCTTCGCGGTTTACAGCCACCGGAGTAATCGCAGGCTTGTCCACTTTCTTTACATTTTCATCTTTACCGGTTCGCTTATAAATACAAACATAGTTTTGATTCAACCATTTCTTGGCAAACTCTTGCACGTCTTTTTTATTGAGTTTACTCATTTCATCTATTTGTGAAACTACTTTATCCCAAGGCATATTGGATGTAAATGAATTCAGCAAACCAAAGGCTCTTCCTCCATTACTTTCACGTTGTTGAATGACAGATTTTTTATAATTATTGACGATAGCCACTAACATTTCATCATCAAATTTTCCATTCTTCAATAATTCAATTTGGTCTAACATCAGTTGTTTCACCTCTTCTAATTGCTGACCTTCCTTGGCTTTACCATCCATCGACAATACACTGTAATCCTGTAATTTGTAAGCACCGGCACTCGCCTCCAACACTTTTTGCTTTTTTACTAAATTTAAATCCATCAATCCAGCATTACCATTTGATAATACATTACTCATAAAATCTAACAACAATGCTTCTTTGCTGTTAGCACCCGGGAAACGGAATGCCATACTTACATATTCCGCATCGGGGCCATATACACTTGCTTCAATTGGTGATGTAATTTCCTTTTCCTTTTCAAATGTATAAGGCACCACAGGTTTAGGTTGCATATAGGCAAACGCCTTATCAACTTTTGCAATCACTTCATCAGGATTAAAATCACCGGCCATGACGATACACATATTATTCGGAACATAATTTTTATAAAAATATTCGCGGATGGCTTTTAATGAAGGGTTCTTTAAATGTTCAATGGTACCGATGGTTGTTTGTTGTCCATAGTTATGATTTTGAAATAATTTTGCGAATTGCAATTCAAATACTTTTTCATCATCATTATCGAGGCCTCTGTTTTTTTCTTCGTACACTGCTTCTAATTCAGTATGAAAAAGACGCAGCACCGGACTACGATATCGCTCAGCTTCAATAGCCAACCAACGATCGATTTGGTTCGACGGAATATCATTGATATAGGCAGTTTGCTCAAAGTCTGTAAAGGCATTCGTGCCTTGTGCACCAATCATGCCCATCATTTTATCATACTCATTGGCAATAGCAAATGTGGCTGCAACACCTGACACCGAATCAATTGCTTTATAAAAATTCTTTCGTTTTGTTTCATCCGTTGTAGAGTTATACATTTCATATAACCCATCAATCAAATCGAGATTCTTTTTTTCATTGACCCAATCTAAGGTGCCAAATTTATCGGTTCCTTTAAATAACATATGCTCAAGATAATGCGCTAAACCTGTATGGTCTTTCGGATCAGTTTTGCTTCCTGCTTTTGTTGCAATGATGGTTTGCAAACGAGGTTCCTCTTTGTTTACACTTAAGATAACCGTGAGTCCGTTCTTTAATGTGTAGAAACGGCTTTGCATGGGGTCATTGCTGACATATTTATAATCGTACCCTCCGCTGCTTGCTTTAGACCAAATATGATTTTGAGCATAAAGTGTTGTCAGGCTACAGAGACAAAAAAGAAACAGAACAATTTTTTTCATGAAATTTTTTTTAGAATGTAAACGGAATTGTATTTTAAAAAGGTGAATGTAAAAAATCCACTGCGGGAGTGGATTTTTTAAAATTATTTTCAAGAAGAGTATTAATGATTAACACCATCTTTCAATTCTGAATCTTTAGTCAGAATTAAATATTCATCAGCATCTTTAATTCGTAAGAATTTTCTGTACTGATCATCATCCAATGTTTCACGAAGTCGTTTATCGCGCATCATGTAACATGTTTTAAGTTGATAATTTTTTTCGAGACTGCTTAAATTTTTATTTAAAATAATCACATCTACATCGTTCGAACACTCAGAACAAATTCCTTTAAAAACCGGACGTTGTATTTTTGCCAAATCTAAATCATCGCACAATACATCCAAGTTGGTGTATCTTCTTTTTACAACAGTTGTTTTATACTCATGTTCATTTTCAGTCATTTTTATTTCTGTTTCCTTACGTGGCTTTACTTTCCTTACAACCGGCGGAGGAGCTGATTCTGTATAGATTTGAGGCTGAGCTGCAGGTCGGGCACCATCATAAAATTTGTCGTATTTTTCCCTGTTCTCGTTATACGGTCTGTAACCACCATAGGTTGTATAGTAACCTTCTTTTGGTTTCGCTGCACGTTTTTCTTTCGCAGGCTGAGCAGGTTCTTCTTCCTCACCTTCATCTTTTCGGATCACTCTTTTCTCGTCCTTATATTTTGCGTCTTTCTCATTGCGAGTTACATTGACATCATACTCATCTTCAACCGGCTTTTTTTCTACTTCATTTTTATCCTTTTCGGTGAAAAAACCTTTGACATTAAACTCAGGTTCAGGCTCACTATTTTGATAATAGCGGCTTTTCTTTTCTTTTTTTGATTGTGCATTTGCATGTGTCGCATAACCCGTAAAGATTACTGCCAATGCGATAGTCACTAATTGCTTATTTATCATTGCTATGTATGTTTGAATTCGGAAAAATAGAAAAAGTTTTTTAATAAATATATTTTATCGCGGTAAATATACTACAATGTTCTAAATATCAAGTATGGCTGCAGAAAATAATCGGCTGAAGTGGGGTGTTGAGTTACTAGTTAGGGGGTTACGAGTTAGTGAGTTATTGGGTTACGAGTTATTTGGTTACGAGTTACGAGTTATTGGGTTAGGAGCATTGGGTTTCGTTCATCAAATAATTTAAGGCTAAAAAGAATGTACTGAGAACAATAAACTTGAATTGTATTTTGCATTGCGGCAACGATTGTAGCGGAAAGCCCGCATCCCGATGTAGAAAAACAAGCTGAGGAACGAAGCGTGAGTTTTTCTACATCGGGAGTGGACTTGGAGTGGAAAGCGTGTGTGCCGCCAAAATATTTTCATAAAATAACTTAGTAACCCAATAACTTAATAACCTACAGACTCGTGAATCACTTCAGCTATTGTCAAACCCCGAAAAATTTCCTCCAGCGTTTTATTGGGATTTTTCTGTTGCAATCCAAGCAAGCTGTCATCAGCTACTATTTTTCCTTTATTAATAATAATAACCCTGTCACACATTGCTTCTACTTCTTGCATAATATGAGTCGAGAGGATGACTGTTTTTTCCTTTCCGAATTTTTTAATCAATTCTCTGATTTCAACAATTTGATTTGGGTCTAAACCTGAGGTCGGTTCATCGAGTATGAGCACTTCCGGATTATGCAACATAGCTTGTGCAATACCAACCCGTTGCTTATATCCTTTTGATAAAGTGCCTATCTTTTTTTTCTCTTCTACTTTCAATCCGGTTTGTTCTATAATTTCATTTATCTTTTTAGCTGCATCTGCTACCTGATGCACACCGGCCAAAAACGACAAATATTCCCTGACATACATATCGGTATACAAAGGATTGGATTCAGGTAAATAACCAATGCGCCGTTGTGTATTCAGCACATGCGTTGCCACTTCTTGATCACATACAAATGCCTTGCCGTCGGTTACCGGAATGTATCCAGTAATCATTTTCATGGTGGTTGATTTTCCTGCACCATTGGGTCCTAAGAAGCCAACTACTTCACCTTTCTGAATGGTAAATGAAATTGCATCTACCGCAATTTGCTCTCCATACATCTTTGTAAGATTTTCAACACGTACCGACATATCTTTTTTTTGTGCGGCAAATCTCGCATAATATTTTCATGTATAATAAGTTTTTATTGATTAAAAAAATTCTTGTTACTTTATTTTCCATGTTGATTTATCTTAAAAACAATTTCCTACTTTTAGCAGGTGAAAAAAAATTTCACTTCTATATTTAATTTGAATCCGGTCTAACTGACCGAATATTTATGAAAGAAACGAAAGAATTAAAAGCATTGCTTCATTTACTTGATGACCCGGATAAGGAAGTATACGAAACTGTCTCCGATAAGATTGTTCATTATGGAAAAGAAGTCATACCCAAATTAGAAAACCTTTGGGAAAGCACGGCAGACGGCAATATACAGGAACGTATTGAGGACATCATACACAAGGTTAATTTTAATGATGTCTTTAACAGCTTTAAAAAATGGAACCTCGCTGAGAAGCCTGTTTTACTAAACGGCACATTTATTATTGCCAATTACCGCTTCCCGCAAATTGATGAAGATGCCATCCGGAAAACAATTAAAAGTATTTATCAAAGTTGTTGGCTCGAACTCAATAATTATCTTACGCCTCTTGAACAAATTAATATTGTAAACAGTATTTTTTACAATATGTATAAATTTAAAGGATTGGAACTTGATGAAAATAAACCCAATCATTATTATATCAATGAGGTGATCGAAACCCGTCAGGGAAATAATTATTCGTTAGGCATTATTTATCAAATACTTTGTGAAATGCTCGACATTCCTGTGTATGCCATTCAACTTCCCAAACAATATATACTTGCTTACTACGATACATTGCACGATTTTTTTAAAAAGGATAATCAGCCGGTGCATAAAATTCAGTTTTATATTGACCCTAGCAATGGTATGATTTATACGCAAAATGATGTCGATGTTTTTGTGAATAAATATGCCATTGAAACAGATGAAAATACATTCCTTCCTTTATCAAATAAAGCCATTCTGTATAAAAATATTGAAGCGTTAATTTTAGTATATCAATTGCTTCAAGAAGAAGACAAAGTCGCTGAATTGACAAAATTGTTATCGCTGCATCAGGAGGGATAAATAAGTGATTGGTTAAAAATGAATGTGTTATCAGTCACTAGTGTTTGCCCTGTCTAAATTGTTATTGTGCGTGCCCCTCCCAAAGCATCGGGTCGGGCTTTACGTTACAATCTCCCGCTCAAAGCCGCGGGAGGATTTTCACTGCAATCCCTCACGCATACGACATTTTCACGTTGACACACCACCGGTATTATTCACATATCTCTGTACTGTCATATTTATAATGCTTCCATTTTGCAGGATTCATTTTGGGTTGAGGCTGTGTAGATACCTTCTTCCTTTTTTTATTAATCTGCACAGACAATTTTATATTAAAGGAATAATAAAAATCATTGTATTTCGGGTTACCTCTTTGCTCACCTGCTTTGTACGGATTATTCGGATCAATTAAATTTGATTTATTATTCACCGCCTTGGCCGTTTCATAATCATCTTGACTCAGGTAATTTTCAAAGGCTCTAGGATCGATAAATGTTGTACTCACATCATCTAAATAATCTGTAAATAATTTCCGGCCGATAAATTCAAAACCAACACTTGTTTTCTGACCAACTTTATACTGAACGCCCAAACCATAGGGCATATTTAGTTGCGTTAGTTTATAAGGCTTCCTGTCAGGATATTCTTTCATGCCTTGCCCTTCGGTACGAAGTGGATGTAAATCGACCCAAATATAATCAGCCGCAATTTCATCGAAGTAACTTCCCTGCGGGTTAAATTTAAATCGCCCAAACCCGTACAAAAAATAAGGTTGTACATTCCAATGAAATATTTTTTTAGTTTGATGCAGAAATTTCAATGGATACACTTCAAACAATAAAGACCATTCCGAAATTTTTGTTTTAAAATCAAGATTGCGCTTATAGCGTGTATACGCATCATCTGATTGATCTTTGAAACTTGCATCCTGATCGCTGCCCGCAATTTCACCATTTGTATAAGACAATCGAAGACCAAGCGCTTCCTTACGAATATGGCTGAAAGAAAACCCGACAAATGAAGTCCGTTTCTTTAAATTGTTGTCATAAATAAATTTCTTCCCGATGCCTTTATTCCCACCCAAATCACCCAAATAATTTGAAAGCCCATAGGATACAGAAATGAATGTAGATTTTTTTTCAATGAGGGCTTTTGTAGTTTCCTCTTTCAAGGAAGGTTTTTTTTCAAGCGAATCACTCTGCTCCGCAAACATATATTGCGAACAGAAAAGTAAACAGAAAATAAATATATTTTTCTTCAAACTAAACAAGGCTAATAATTAAAACTACTAAAACTAAACATTTTCTTCCGAACTGCCTAACATCAAATAGGCTTTTATAAAACCATCCAACTCTCCATCCATCACGGGATTTACATTCCCCACTTCATAATCAGTTCGGTGATCTTTAATCATTTTATATGGATGAAAAACATAAGAACGAATTTGCGACCCCCACTCTATTTTCTTCTTGCTCGAATTAGTTTTATTTTTCAACTCTTCCTGACGTTGCAATTCTCTTTCGTATAACTGCGATTTCAACATTTTTATTGCCTTGTCCCTATTATCGCCTTGTGTACGTGCCTGCTGACATTCGACAATAATACCCGACGGAATATGTTTCAAACGAACTGCTGTCTCTACCTTATTTACATTTTGCCCGCCCTTACCACCGGCTCTGAAAAAATCCCATTCAAGGTCTGCGGGATTCACTTCTATTTCAATGGTATCATCGACCAAGGGATACACAAATACAGACGCAAATGAAGTATGTCTGCGTGCATTCGAATCAAATGGAGAAATCCGAACCAAACGGTGCACTCCATTTTCAGATTTCAATAAGCCAAATGCAAAGGCTCCATCCATTTCTATTGTTGCCTGTTTGATACCGGCACCATCACCCCATTGAATATCAATTTCACTAACTTTGAAACCGTTTTTCTCTCCATACATTCTATACATACGAAGTAACATCTCGGCCCAATCCTGACTCTCAGTACCACCGGCTCCTGAGTTGATTGTCATCACCGCCGGCATTTCGTCTTCGGGTTGGTTGAGTGTACTTTTAAATTCAAGCTCATCCAATTTTGTAATCGCTAGTTCAAAACTTTGTTTCGCATCATCTTCTGCGGCTTCTCCTTCTTTCCAAAAATCAAACATCACCGCAAAATCTTCTACTGCATTTTTTGCTCCATCATATAAATCAGTCCAGAAAGAATTTGTTTTTATTTCCTTTAAGATGGCTGTTGCCCGAACATTATCATTCCAGAAGCCTTCCGAAAGGCTTAATATTTTATCGTTTTCAATTTTATTTTTTTTACCCGGTACATCCAGATAGCCTTCGAGGGCATTTACCCGCTCCCTCATTTCCTTCAATTGCTCTATGGTCATGGGGGCAAATGTAGGAAGAATTTGAAGAAGTTGATAGTTGATAATTGA
>JANNYV010000379.1:0-4554 GCA_031410275.1 Bacteroidota bacterium | reverse complement strand
ATTAAAATTTTTGATGATACTCATTTCAATAATCTTATGGAGGACCTATCTGCAGCAGGAATTAAAGTTTTAAATACATCAGGTATTGGCCTGCTTCAGAATACATTCAGAGTTTCTATTGGTAAAGACTATGAGAATAATTGTTTTCTACAATGCTTGAGCAATAGTTTAGAAAGTAATTTCTTTTCAAATCTATTAGTAACGCAGAATAACAAGATTGATTTTTAAACAAATTAAAACGAATTGAAAGTAGCTCATCTCCAGAGAGAGAATGATAATCACACTTCAATTGAAAAAACAAACACATCAACTAAAAAGTTCTGCAGGTGACTCTGTAAAATTTTTACAGCACAAACATTCATAACAACTTTACATCATCAAATTTATAATTCACAAATAGCATTCATCATCTTTAAAAATTAAAAAATGTTTAAAAAATTTAAGTTTACCGCTCTTCTGCTCCTTAGTTTGGCCACTGCCTTTGGTCAATCACCCAACCTGATTAATTATCAAGGTGTGGCCCGTCAATTAAATGGATCAGCAATCGCCAATCAAACAATTTCACTTCGTTTATCTATTCATCATTCAACAGCAAACGGAGCAGTTCAGTATAGTGAATCTCGAAATGCACTCACAGATGCCGATGGATTATTTAATTTACAAATCGGCAGTTCAGGAACAATTAATACAACTGGTTCCTTCTCGGGTATCACTTGGGAGAGTGGCTCCAAATATCTGCAGGTAGAAATGGATGCTGCGGGCGGGACTAATTATATCAATATGGGAACACAACAATTAGTATCAGTTCCTTATGCACAATATGCAAACAAGGCGGGCGCATTAATTCCTACGGCAACGATTAACCCGAATCAAATTACACAAAGTGGTGCGACCCTTAATCAGGTCTTGAAATATAATGGAACAAATTGGGTGCCCGGCACTGATGCAGGCACTGGTTCATTCGCTTTGCCTTATTCAGCAGCAGATATTAATACGAATTCGTTTGAAATAGTTAATTCGCATGCTGTGAATGGCACTGCAATTCGCGGTACATCTGCAGGAAGTGCGAACACGTCGTTTGGTGTTTCAGGCCTCGCTTCAGGAACTCTTGGAGTGGGTGTAAATGGTGCAAGTACAGGAAGTTTCGGAACGGGTGTTGCCGGTACTTCGAATAGCCCGAATGGGAATGGAGTAAAAGGAACTTCTACAGATGGGGTAGGTGTTCGAGGTATTTCTACAAATGGTATTGCAATGAATGCGGCTTCTACCAATGGCATTGCAGTAAATGCATCTTCTACCAATAGTACCGGAATTTATGGATTTACTTCTGGGAATAATAAAGAAGGCGTTTATGGTACAACATCCGGAACGAATGGAAGCGGTGTAAAAGGTTATACTTCTGATGTGACTTCTGTTGGTGTAAGAGGAATTCATAATTCAACCGGAACAGCCATTGAAGGAATAACAGCTACAGGTAAGGGTATTGTGGGTGTATGTACAGGAACGTCAGGAACTGGAGTTGAAGGAACATCAAATGGCGCAAATGGTGTGGGTGTATATGGATCTTCTACAAATGGCGTAGGAGTGAGTGGATTTTCTTCAGCAGGAACCGGTATTTATGGGGTATCCCAACTAGTTTCTGAATATGGTATTCTTGGTGAAAATTCAACCGGTGTTGCCATAAAAGGAAGTACGGTATCCGGTAAAGGAATAGTTGGTTCTGTTTCAGGAACTACTGGAACAGGTGTCAATGGAATATCTAATGGAGTCAGTGGAATTGGTGTCTATGGCGAATCAGGAAGTGGTACCGGTTTAAAAGGTTATGGGAATGATGCAGGAAGTGTGGGTGTATTCGGTAGTTCTCTAGCCGGTACTGGCATAAAAGCAACTAGCTTTACAGGAAATGCACTTGAAGTGATAGGGAATGTAAAAATAAGTGGTGGTAACACCAACCCAAGTGCAGGTGCAGTACTTACTAGTGATGCAAGCGGGAATGCAACTTGGGTAGCGCCTAACGGTACAGGTATTAAGGTCGCCTTCAAAGGACAAAATGTAAGCCAAACTGTAACAAGTGGTACTCCCAACCATGAGTTTAGTGACGCCACTTTTAAGAAAGTAGAATTCTTTAGTGAAGATTATGATTTGAATAGTAACTTTTCTCCTACAGGTGCTAACCCATCCACCTCCAATACCAGTACTTTTCTGGTACCCGTAAATGGAGTCTACCATTTTAATGCGGCTGTTTCAGTAGACGATAATTTGCTAGCTGATTACATACACTTCACAATTCGATTGATGCTGAAACGTGGTGGCATCAATAGCGTGCTTGCAGAATCTAAAGTTGGCGGGGGTACAATAATCGGCAGTGCTGTGAACATTTCTATTGATAAAAATTTATTAGCCAATGATAGGTTATGGATAGAATTTAAACAAAACAACTACAGCACTTTATCATCAGATTTGAAAGTATCTGATACTGGAAACTATTTCACCGGACATTTAGTTTATGAGTAATAAAAACCCTTCAAGAAAAAGTAAAGAAATGAAAAAAATAAAATTAGTGGTCTTGATATCGTTTGCATTCATTCAAATAAATGCACAATACATACAACGTAGCGTTATTGGTTCGGCTGGTATGGTAACCACAGTTGGTAATGTTCAATTAAGTTCAACTACCGGTGAAGCCATCACACAAAGTTTATCCAATTCCAATTATCGTATTACACAAGGTTTTCAACAAGGCAAAAAAATTGATAGTACTGGCCTTTATCTTATTTTGTATTTGGAAGGCTTTTATGCCGGTGGCTACTTAATGAGACCGGCACTTTATAATCAAGGACGGAGTTTAGACCTTACTATAGCAGATACAATTACTATTGAACTTCATCCTGCTTTATCGCCATTATTTGTAGAAGCGCATGTAAAGACGTTACTTCATACAAATGGCAATGCAGATTGTAAGATTCCGGTAGCCTATGGAAATTATTATGTTGTAATTAAACATAGAAACAATGTTGAAACTTGGAGTGCAAACCCAATCGCATTTACAGGGACATTTGCCGGTTACGATTTTAGTTATGCTGCAAACACAGCCTATGGAAATAATCAAGTGGAAGTAGAACCCGGTATTTTCGCCTTGCATTCAGGTGATATCAACCAAGATGAAAATGTCGATTTGTTAGATGCTTCGTTATTAGAAACAGATATCAATAATTTCCAATTCGGCTATTTCGCAACCGATATTAATGGCGATGGTAATGTGGATTTATTAGATGCGCCAATTGTTGAATCGAATATTAATGGGTTCGTGTTTTCGAGTCATCCGTGATTCGATGTCAGATATTCGATGCTCGATGCCAGCAGATGTTGTCACCATTCGGAGTATAGTCACGCCGGTCGGAGCCGAAGTATATTCCTGATTTTTCACTCAGTTGATTGATGTCTCACCAGAACAAAATGTAATTCAAACGCGCTTAAATGAATCGATTTTATTCTTTGTCTGCCAATTCATTTCACTTCAAGTTAAAATAACAACATCTCAATATTAAATTACTTCATCTGACCGGATAAAATTTTTACTGCAGAACTTGTTATCACAATTTTACACCATCATTCATTACCATCACAAACAATACAAAACAAACACATGAAACAAATTCTAACGGTTCTTTTAATTATCATTTTATCAAATTATCAAATCACGAAATTAAACGCGCAAGCTCCGCAATCGTTTTCTTACCAAGCTGTGGCTCGTGATGCCGGGGGTAATATTTTAGCAAATCAAAATATTTCGCTTCTAATAGGTGTGATTGATGGGAACATTGCCGGACCAATTATCTTCCAAGAAACCCATGCTACCACAACCAATGCATTAGGCTTGTTTACCTTAAACATCGGACAAGGAACACTATTTTCAGGAAACTTCAATACCATCAACTGGGGTAACAATTCTAAATTCATAAGAGTACAAATGGATGCAACAGGCGGAAATAATTATACGCTCATGGGCACCACACAATTGAAGAGTGTACCTTATGCCTTATTTGCTGAAAAGTCAAATGATAATGTGTGGACCAAAACAGGAAATAACATTACTAATTCAAATAGCGGGAATGTTGGTATCGGGGTATTATCTCCCACATCAAAATTGCATACAGTAGGTAGTGTCCGGCATGAAGGTTTATCAGGGAGCAATGCCCGAATCGTTCGTGTTGATGAAGATGGCATCTTATTTACAGCCCAAGCGCCAGTTATTTCGACACCTACCATAACCATACCCGATAATGGATGCACTGCCGGAACAGGTGTTACAAATAGCATCACTTTATCAGGCTACCCAAGTATAGTGGCAAGTTATTTAGTCAGCATTAAAGTAAACATTGCACATACGTATGACGCTGATGTAACTCTTTTCCTCATTGCTCCAAACGGTGCTATTTTGAAATTGGCACAAAACAATGGAGGTAGCGGCGATAACTTTACAAACACTGTTTTTGCTGATAAAGTGATGCTATTTGTAACACCTGTTCCGGCAGTGCATCCATTATCGGGTAT
>JANNYV010000378.1:0-2096 GCA_031410275.1 Bacteroidota bacterium | reverse complement strand
AGTGGTAGCGGGCAACGTGTTGTACTTTTAGCAGCAATTAATGCGGGCTTAGGCTTATACCAGCAAAACGGTACTCTGCAATTACTCGACAATACTGCCTTATGCCCATATAATTGTGATTTTTACTAATCCACTTTTTTTAAATAGTTCAATTTTTCACTCATGCTATTGCATTTGAAATTGATTTTAGAATTCTGTGGGCAAGGAAGCTATAAAATTTCAATGTGGGAAATAGTATGAGAATGGGTTTGATTTATTCTCAATCTTTTTCTCATTCTCATTCTATTTTTTGAGTTCAAGGGTACAAGTTTCGAATTTGATTATACGCGACAACCTTAAATTTGAATTCTTACATTGAATGTGGAGGAAATTAAGAAAGAGAAGGAAAAACAAAAAGTGAAAGAGTACTTATCGGAATCGACTTTCCCTTTCTCTTTTTGTTTCTCTTTCTGATTTTAGTGCGGAAGAGGAGATTCGAACTCCCACGCCCTTGCGAGCGCTACCACCTCAAGGTAGTGCGTCTGCCATTTCGCCACCTCCGCTGATGAAATTATGAATTATAAATTCTCCGGCAAATGTACAAATTTTTCCGTTAAAGAGTTAGTGTGTTAAAGCGTTAGTGAGTTATTTGTTCTGGTTATGCGTTAAGGAGTTACGGATTTTGAGTTACAGGTTTATAGCTCAAATTTGACTAGTGACAAATTTCTGACATCGAACATCGGTCATCAAGCATCAATTCATTATCTCTTCAAAATAATTCTGAACGTTGTCCCTCTTCCTATCTCAGATTTTTTTACAAAAATATCGCCATGGTGATATTCCGAAATAATTCGTTTTGAAAGTGAGAGCCCTAAGCCCCACCCTCTCAACTTAGTAGAGAACCCGGGCTTGAATACTTTTTTTATATTATTCTTCGAAATGCCTTTGCCTGTATCGGTCACATCAATGGTAACACTCGTTGTTCTCTCAACCACATTAAATGCAATAGTTCCTTTCCCATCCATAGCATCCAGCGAATTACGAATTAAATTTTCTATCACCCAATCAAATAAAGGACCACTAATCATGACCGTTATTTCATCCCTATTTGATTGAACTGTGATATTAATATTTCTCGATGCACGCTTTTGCATATACGAAACAATTCCATTGAGATGCTCAACCAAATTCTCTTCGTATAATTTCGGCACACTCCCTATTTTCGAAAATCTGTCCGCAATCAATTGCAATCTGTCTACATCCTTTTGCATTTCTTCTAAGGCCTTTTTTTCAACTTCACTTGACTTTAAATATTCAATCCAGGCGACTAACGAGGTAAGCGGCGTACCCAATTGATGTGCAGTTTCTTTACTCATTCCAACCCATACTCTATCTTGAATATTTCTCCCGGTGGTATTGATATATGAAACAACAATAATCACAAAAAGGAACAAAATAAAAAGCAGTACATACGGAAAATATCTAAGTTGTTTCAACAATTCAGACTCACCGTAATAAATATATTGCTTCTCATTTGATGAAATACTAACTTCTATTGGTTTGTGCAATGCGTTCAATTCATGTAATATATCATTCAATTTTTCAGGGCTGGCTGAAAGCGAATCGATATTATTGTAAGTAAGTATACTGTCTTTCGAATCCGTAAGTATAATAGGAATGGTTGTATTCTTTTCGATAATGGAAGTTGCCAAAATGAAATCGCCTTCAGTTTTGCCCACTGTCTCAAAGGCCAAACTGATAAAGACAACTTTGTTCCGCTCTTCAACCGCCAATTTCTTTGTCAAATTATTTGCATAATACAATGAGGTTGCAGCAATAAAGACTGCAATCAGCACTAAAAACGATTTCCAATTAATATATTGTCTTAGCAATTTTTGTTTTAGTTACAAGTTATAATTTACAAGTAGTAGACTCTTACAATTTCCGATCATCATTAAATGACGTGTGTGAGGGATGGTAGCGAAAATCCCCTGACGCTTTGGTCAGGGATTGAAGCGAACAGCCCTCACACACGTCATTTAATGATGATCGGAAATTGTAAGAGTCTACTACTTGTAAATTATAACTTGTAACTAAAACAAAAATTGCTAAGACAA
>JANNYV010000377.1:0-1703 GCA_031410275.1 Bacteroidota bacterium | reverse complement strand
CATAATGCTTATAGCTCGGGTCAGCAGGCCATGGCGGCATTTTTGTACTGAGTACATCTGCTTTTATGGACGATGACATTGGGACTACTTCACTATATTTTGTCAATGGGAATTGAATACCACCCACGTGATGACAACTTGTACAATTCGCAATAAAAATTGGTGCCACATCTTTGTACGTTGTTTGCGCAAATAATGTGGTATTGAAAAGAAAAGCAATTAAAAAAAATGAAGATTGTTTGAGGTGTTTGTTTACTTGATTCATATGAATTATTTTTTGAAGGGCTCCAACTTAATCGTAAGTCAGAGGGGAAAATGTTTCCACAAATTTAAAATAAAAATTTTATCAGCGCCAATTAAAATAAATTTCAAATCCCCTTCTCCATAGATTAAAATCTATGGCAATGAAATCGGTCATGCCCAGGGCTGTTGTGTTCTAAAGAATAATTTTACAAAGAGTCGATATGTCATTTGACACAAGCCTCATTCCTTGTGCTAAACTTGTATAGTTATTTTTTCTAAACAGGTTAATGGCAATATTCTTCAGGGTTGAAATATTCTGCGGTGCATTGCCGGTTCTTATTCTCGATGCATCTTCACGTTGTGTTACATCCTTTGCATAATGTAATGAGTTTTCTATTTCCCAATGACTTCTTATGCCTTCCAAATAGAAGAAGGCATTTTCATTTCTACTACTTATGAAATAGGCCATCTCCTCTCTATTCTTCCCTTTATCCTTTACCATTCGATGTACTCCGATGATTTGCTGTAACCCTTTCCAGTCTCCATTGATTGGCTCAATGCAATTACTCACCATTGTATTTCTGAGTTCTGATCTTCCTTTATTTACTTCAATGGTGGTGTGCCAACTACTGTGATTATTGTTATCTGCCAGAATAGCTTTTATCTGAGTATGAAGTATTCGCTGGTTTTTTTTTACCCCAATCAAATAGTCATTTTTACTATCAATGATTATTTCTACCGTTTTTTTTGGCAGTGAAGAGCATCTAATGTAAAGGTCACTCCTTCTAAATCTAAGGCTTTTATCAATTGTTGTACAATAGGAATTTCATGTTCTTTAGAACTTGATACCAATGCATTGTTCAGGATAAGTTTTTGCTTAGAACAATACACACTTACAAGGCTTACAAAGTTTTGGTCAATCGTATGCTTATTGATAAGTGTTCCACGAATAGCTTTGCCATCTATACTTATCCATTCATTCTTAGAAATAGTAACGTATTGATTGGCCCAACTATAAAATTGTTTGTTGACAGATTTGAAATCAATATGAATCAGTACCTGACGTATGACATCAAAGCTTGGCAACTTCCCTTTTGAAGGTTTTAGGGTATCTAATAAATCTTTCTTATTCCGCTTTATAAAATCACCAATCGCTCTGTAACCTATATACCCACTCATCATACTCATCAGCGTTAATAAGAGAATAAGCCCAAGCTCATGTCGCTGACCCTGCAAGCGTCTCGGGTCTTCTATCTTTGAAAAGTATGCTAACAAATTGCCGTGTTGCAATGCCATAGTTTTTTTACGCAAACATACTATCTTTTAGAACACAACAGCCCTGTACAAAGCCCTGCTTAATTGTAGGCTATGTTACCTGCTGTGCCATCTTGTTATGCATCAATTCCCACGCAATCATTTATATTTTTGTTCCATTAAATGTCTCTGAAATCCAAGTGCCG
>JANNYV010000376.1:0-2090 GCA_031410275.1 Bacteroidota bacterium | reverse complement strand
GTTTTGTCTTATAATATTTATCATACAAAAAACCTTTTATACATAAGGTAGGCACCGGTTGTATGGCAGGATAGGTATCGAAGCCATAGATATCTAAACCACCTTTTGAATCACTGCGGTCTGAAGCGCAATAACCTTTGGTTCCTTTGGCATTGATAACGATAGAGCCGTCAAACTTTTCGGTATTAATAGGAGCGCCAAGATTGATAGGCTTTTTCCAGGTGCCATTTTTATTTCGTCTGCTGATAAATAAATCGGCTTCGCCCAAACCCGGATGACCGTCGCTGGCAAAATAAAGTGTTTCATTATCGGGATGAATAAACGGAGACGTTTCATTTTTCGGGGTGTTGATGGTCGGTCCTAAATTGACCGGCTTAGACCAATAATTATTTTCAAATCTTGATACCCAAATATCCATACCGCCATAACCACCTTCGCGGTTGCTGACAAAATATAAATCCTTATTATCACTACTGATACAAGGTTGCCCTTCATAACCGGTGGTATTGATCGTAAATCCGAAATATTGTGGCGAGCTCCATCCGTTGCCTTCTTTGTAACTAAATACTAAATCGCAGCCACCACCCACAATACCATCAGGACTTGGCATATCGCAGCGTGTATAAAATAAATAATACCCATCCGCACTCAGCATCGCAGAGCCTTCGGGCATACTTGTGTTTGGCGGGTAACCGAGATTTTTTGCTTTCGACCATTTCCCATTGCTGTCTTTTTGGGAGATAAAAAAATCTTCATTACCGCCCGCTCTGCGTGTGAACACCATGGTATTTCCGTCTAAGCTGATGGTTGGCAAACATTCATTTTCAAAGGTATTGATACTATCGCCCATGTTTTTTAAATCAACACCCGGGACCGGTGACTTATCGATGTAAGACTTTAATGTATAACGCAATTTATTTTCTTCCACTTTACTTTTCTTTGAACTCTCGACCTCTGAAACGGAAAGACGGTTCATAATCAATATGGCGATATCTTCATCATGATTACTGTTCATTTTATTGCATAAATAAGTCAAGGGTGAATAGGCTTCATTCGGGTTTAAGTCAATCGCTTTATTCGCATAATAAATAATTTTTGATTTGTCTTTTTTTAAATAATACAATTCAGTCAGGCGAATATAGCTTTTGATATACGTCGGAAATTTTTTGCTCAATTCTTCATAACAGCTAATGGCTTTATCGAGTTTCCCTTTTCGCAGATAATCTTCGCAGTTACCAAATGAACTTCTGAAAAGTTTAAATGAATCGATACTTGTTTGTGCTTGTGTCGTTGAATAATACGAAGAAGCCAGTAATAAAAATACAATTTTTACAACTTGATATTTCGACAATAAATTGAATTCACTTCTTTGTAGCGATTGAATCATCAGCGTTTTGTTCAAATGAGCGTGCTAAAATAATACAATTAACCCGATGTCCATACTCGATATTTGATATTCGATGTTCGATGCCCGGGAATACATCGTACAGGTACTTAACTACTTTCATTTGGTAAAAAAACGATTTCGGCCATTCACACGAAGTATCATTCACGTTAAAAAAATATAAAATACTTATTTTAAATAATTTTGAATTGGCATTGAAGACTTCATTTATTACCTTCGCCACCACTGATAATTTGGCAATTCGTTTTCTTCGTATTCTCAAATTTTCAAATTTGCAAATTCTCAAATTTAGAAAACATGGCATTTGACATTGAAATGATTCAAAAACTGTACGCACAGTTTCCCTCGGCAACAGACAAAGCACGAAAGGCATTAGGTCGACCGTTGACATTAGCAGAAAAAATATTGTATGCACATTTAGATGCAAGCATGGAATTGAAGTCGTATTCGAGGCTGCATGATTATGTCGACTTTAATCCGGATAGAGTGGCCATGCAGGATGCGACTGCGCAAATGGCATTGTTGCAATTTATGCAAGCCGGTCGTCCGCAAGCTGCGGTGCCAAGCACGGTGCATTGCGATCATTTAATTGTAGCCAAGAATGGCTCCGGACTTGATTTGTCAGCCGCATTAAAAGACAATGAAGAAGTCTTTAATTTTCTTTCATCGGTTTCAAATAAATATG
>JANNYV010000375.1:0-6806 GCA_031410275.1 Bacteroidota bacterium | reverse complement strand
AGAAGAACCTGGAAACAATAAATAGAAAATAAAGGGTAAATTTTAGATTTTCTTATTCTAATTCCCAAACGCTTCTGTAGGCTCCATTTTTTTCGACATACTGCAAAAAAGAAAGATAAAAATTATCTCTTCCAAGTGTAGCGCTATCTCCGATGACAATTAAATTTTCTTTGGCTCTGGTCATGGCGACATTCATTCTTCGATAATCATTTAAAAAACCAATTTGTCCATCATCATTCGATCGGACTAATGAAATAATGATGGTTTCTTTTTCTTGTCCCTGAAAACTATCAATGGTTGAAACACGAATTGAAGAAGCCAATGTTTCTTTTGCTAGTGCTACTTGTCCGGCATAAGGAGAAATGAATGCGATTGTATCGAGATTAAAATTTTCATTGACAATAATTTTCTGAGCGGCTTCTAGTTCACCACTATTTTGCAAACTCGAACCGCTTGTTCCTCGCTCTTCATTGAACCCTGAGCCGGCAGTATCGTAAAAGATTATATGCGTGCCTTTGTTTGTTAAGTGTTCAGCACTCTTCAACAAGCTGTTATAAAAATACTCACTCGAGAACCCGGCGATAGATTCTCTCATGCGGTATTGTACATTCAATAAATGAACAGACGGAATTTTATTAAAACACACTTCTAAAATAGATTTTGTAAAACCCATTCTGTTTGCTTCTTCAGACAGAACAGTTGGAGGCAATTGATAATGATCACCCGCCAATACATACTTTTTTGCAAATGGAAAAATGCACCAGGCAAGTGGTTCGAGACATTGTCCAGCTTCGTCAATCACTAAGGTATCAAATTTAATTTCCTTTAATTTCGAATCATGTAGACCAATTGGTGTGCCGAGAATAACATCTGCTTCCTGAAATAATTTTTCTTCATTGTATGCCTGCAATTTTTTTATTTCATCCCGGATATTTTTCACTTCCTTAAATAATAAATTCCGTTGCTCGCGTTCCGCTTTTCCAAAACTTCGTTTATACTTCAATGCCATCTTGCGAAATTGTTCTGCCCGGATTTTCAATTCTTTAATTTCTTTCCGTTGATTGCTTTCGACTAATTTCCCTTCGGGTGTAAACGGAAAAATCTGTTCATTTACTTTCGATGTATTGCCAATTCGTAGAATTTTTAGTCCGGCCGCATTTAACCCAACCGCAATATTATCAACGGCTGTATTACTCGGCGCCGAAACCAATATTTTTTCACCGGCTTTTACCAGACAACGAATGGCTTCAATTAATGTGGTTGTTTTGCCGGTGCCCGGCGGGCCATGCACAATGGCGAGTCCGGTATTTTGCATAATCGCATCAATAGCATTTCGCTGACTATCATTCAATACCTTGTTGGTAATATCATATACTCGATGTGCTTGATCAACTTTATTTTTACGCACGATGCCATCATGTATTTCTAAAAAAAACAGGTACAACAAATCATTTTTTGCAAGCGCATTCAAGGCTTGTTTCATAATCATGGTGGTACGATGATCGGGTGAAAGTTTTATACCAACTCCCCTATCTTCTATCCAATCGGGGTAGTCAGGCGCAAACAAACGAAACTCTCCACTTCGCGTATCTAAACTTAAGAGAATTCCTTTTACAGGTTCTTCCCCTTCGATGAAACATTCGATGGCTGTTCCATCACGAAATTGATTTGTTTCTTGCGGGAAATTTAAGCGGAATGAAATTTCGGGGTAATCGGCATAACCAAATGTTTTTCGGGTAACAACAATTGGATGCAATGCCAACCCGTCTGCCTTCAAGGCTTTCAGGGTATGTCCCTGATCGAGGCTAAAGCGTTTTACTTGTTCTTTTTCTTCTAACGCAATACATTTTAATAAGCGTTGAATATGCGGATGCATGTCTTCCATCGGGTAAAAATACGTTGAACTTTTAAGGGATGAATCACTTTTTAAAAGTGGGTTGCACGTAATAGGTTATATAGATACCCTCAACTTGCGTATGACACACTTCTATTGGCCATGCAGTCTCATTCATTATTTTTGAGTATGGTGAATTAATTAATAGGATTATCCAAAATAGCCTCTTAGCTTGAGATATCCAGTTTCATTACCATATTATTTGAACACGGATTTAATAGATGGATAGATTAAAAGATTTTCATTCTCTATTGTCATTGAGATTGATACGCCTTTGGCGTGGACAGATCAAACCTGTCTTATCTTTTTATTGGGTAAACTAATGGTAATGAAATAAATCGGTGAGGATCTATCTATCTATTCAATCAGTGTTCCATGTATTTATCGCCTTTCGAAGTTTTGCAACTCAAATGGGGTAATCCTATTCATCAATATTGTTAAGATTTATAAACAATCAGAAAAACAATTTACAGAATCTGATTCAAGCCTTAGCTTTGCACGATGTACACAATTATTTCTGCAACAAACAGAACCGGGAGTCAAACATTAAAGGTTGCAAAACAATATCAAACATTTTTTAAAGAAGCAGGCGCTGATGCAACATTATTATCGCTGGAAGAATTTACCTCATTAAAACGCGATGAGAATTTTAATCGGCTTGAGAAGGAATATTTAATTCCGGCAACAAAATTTATTTTTATAATGCCTGAGTACAATGGAAGTTTCCCGGGTATTTTTAAACTGATGATGGATATAAGTGATATTGCCACCTGTTGGAGTTTCAAAAAGGTGATGTTGGTTGGTGTGGCGAATGGCAGGGCCGGTAATTTGCGCGGTATCGATATCATGACCAATATGTGTCATTACATTAAGATGGATGTATTTTATATGAAATTACCGATCTCGTCGGTCGCACAAGAATTACAAGATGATGTTTTTTTTCATGAGCATACAATTCATACTATTAAAAATCAAATACAAGGATTTATAAATTATTAAGAAATGAGAAGAATGCAAGGTCTTGGGTTCATCATTCTGATAGCAGTTGTGCTGTTGATTGAATATTACGCATTCACTGCGTTTAGGTTTGCCATTCGTACTATGAAATTGCCATACAAGAATATTAGTACCGGTGTCTATATTTTTATGAGTGTGTTGTGGTTTGCGATGTTGTTTTCGTTTGATTATTTCCGAACAGCTGATGTAAACAAGGGATTACGAAATTTTGTGATTGTATATTTTGTTGGGATGCTACTTTCTAAATTGGTCATTGCTTCCTTTTTATTATTAGATGATGCGAGACGGCTAGTGTATTATATTATAGGATTATTTTATACAAAAAACATGACGCCTGTTGCCGTTCAGGATGGCATGACCCGCTCTGAGTTTATTACAAAATTCGCCTTACTATTTGGAGGAACTATTTTTGGTACGCTTCTTTATGGCATGAGCAACCGGTACAATTATCATTTAAAGAAAGTAAAATTGTCATTCGCACATTTACCGAATGCATTTAAGGGATTGAAAATTATTCAGATATCAGATATTCATAGTGGTAGTTTCAATGATATAGCTGCCGTCAGAAAAGGCGTTGATATGATTTTAATGGAGAAGCCTGATTTGGTCTTATTCACCGGTGATTTGGTAAATAACAAAAGTGAGGAGATGACAGATTATATTGATGTATTTTCGAAATTAACAGCACCATTAGGCGTGTATTCAATTTTAGGAAATCATGATTATGGTGATTATGAACAATGGGAAAGTGAAGATGCAAAACATAAAAATTTGGAAACACTAAAAGGTATTCATGCTCAAATGGGTTGGCGTTTATTGCTTGATGAACATGTCGCTATCGAAAAAGATGGTGAGCATATTGGGTTAATCGGTGTTGAAAATATCAGTGCATCAAGAGGCTTTCATTCATACGGCAATTTAAAAAATGCGTATGATGGTGCTGATCATTATCCATTTAAAATATTAATGAGTCATGACCCATCACATTGGGATAATGAAACCACACAATCATTCAAAAATATTGATTTAACTTTAAGCGGACATACGCACGGAATGCAATTTGGTGTAGAGATTCCATGGCTAAAATGGAGTCCCATACAATATGCATACAAACGTTGGGCAGGCCTTTATCAAAAAGAAAATCAGTACTTGTATGTTAACCGCGGATATGGCTTTCTTGGTTATCCCGGAAGAGTTGGTATACTGCCCGAGATTACTGTAATTGAATTTGTTTAAAGAACAAGTTGATGTACACCGTTCCTCAGATTTTTCAAACTCTTCTTATACCGAAATGAAACACTTTATTTCAATCGGCATAATACCATTTAAGATTTCTAAATAGCCTTTTGGTCTATTTTATAAATCAAGATGGTATTACTTGTCATTTACTGCTTTCTTTAAAATAATAAGTTGCTTTCTTAATTATTTTTTTATTTTTATCGAATGAAAAAAATAATTGTATTCTCCGCCCTCTTTTTGATTTGTATAAATAGTTTTTCGCAGTCAAGCATCCAATGGCTTCGTTATCCGAGCATTAGTCCGGATGGCAGTAAAATTGCGTTTGGTTATAAAGGTGATATTTATATTGTCTCTTCATCTGGTGGCATTGCAACGCCGCTGACCATTCATGAATCACAGGATATGATGCCCATTTGGAGTCATGATGGGAAATCGATTGCATTTGCCAGTGACCGCTTCGGAAATTTTGATGTGTTTGTCATGCCCTCAACAGGAGGCACTCCGAAACGATTAACCTATCATAGCGCAGCTGATTACCCACAAGATTTTTCGCCTGATAATAAAGAAGTTTTGTTTACAAGTGCACGTATTATCGGCAATACAAATATGCGGTTTTATAGTCCGCGTTTATTTAGTAATTTATATACAGTCAATGCAAACGGTGGCCGGGCTGTACTTCTGAGCGAGGCCGGAATGAATGTCGCAAGGTATAACGCGGATGCAAGTATGATTGTTTTTCAGGATAGAAAAGGCTACGAAGATTTATTACGTAAACATCATACAAGTGCTGTGACACGTGATATCTGGACGATGGATGTAAAATTAAAGACCTATACCAAAATTAGCAGTTTTAACGGTGAAGATTTAGAACCTGTGTTCGCTCCAATGAGTAATGATATTTATTATACAAGTGAAAAAGGAGGCACCATAAATATTTATAAATACAGCAATGGTTCAGTAAATGCAGTTACAAATTTTAATACACATCCGGTTCGGCATTTAAGTGTAAGTCAAACCAATGTGCTTTGTTTTACGTATAATGGAGATATTTATACGAAATCACAAAATGGCGAGCCACAGAAAATTTCTATTCAAGTGCAAAATGACGGTAGAGAAAATGTCGAGAAAAATATTTCAGTAACAAGTAATATTACACAGTTTGCTTTGTCACCCAATGGAAAAGAAATTGCCTTTATTAATCGCGGTGAAGTTTTTGTGACCAGTGTAGAAGGCACGCAAACAAAACGTATTACCAATACGCCTCAACAAGAACGAAGCGTTGCTTGGAACCCGGATGGGCGAAGCATTATTTATGCTACAGAAAGAGGAAGAAGTTGGGATATTTACAAAGCCATTATTGTACGTAAAGAAGAACCTTATTTTTATGCAGCGACAATAATTAATGAAGAACCTTTGATTGCAACAAATGAAGAAGAATATCAAGGTAAATATTCGCCTGATGGTAAGGAAGTCGCGTATATAGCAGAACGAAATTCATTGAAGGTATATAACCTTGCATCAAAAGAAACACGCACCTTACTGCCGCTCGGGCGAACCTATAGTTACTCAGATGGTGATTGGGATTTTATGTGGAGTCCGGACGGGAAAAATATTTTGAGTGATGATGGAGAAGGAAATTGGTTCACCGGAAATGTTGCATTAATCAATTCTGATGGGAATGAATCTATTTTGCATCCATTGCCAAGTGGCTATGGACAAGGCAATGTAAAATGGGCTATGAATGGAAAAGCGATGGCTTGGGTCAGTGCAAAGAATGGTCGAAAAAGCATGGCCAATCAAGGAAGCAGAGAGTTAGATATTTTTTTAGGTTTCTTTGATCAGGCAGCGTATGACAGATTTAGTTTGAGTAAAGAAGAATTTGCCTTGGTGGAAGAGAAAGAAAAAAAGGACAAGGAAGAAAAAGAGAAAAAAGAAAAAGACGATAAAGAGAATGGTGTAAAAACAAAACAGGCAAAAAAATCAGGTGATGAAAATAAGGATACCGATTCATCCGCTTCTGCAAAACTTAATCTTGAAAATTTTAAAGAACGAGTAAAACGTATAACCATTAACAGCAGCAGTATTGGAGATTATGCAGTGAACAATGATGGCAGTAAAGTATATTATTTATCATCATTCGAAAAAGGCTTTGACCTTTGGGTAACGGAACCACGTACGCATGATACAAAAATTCTGGCAAAGCTTGGTGCCGGCGGTGGCGGTATTGAAATGAGCAAAGACGGAAAAACATTATTTGTATTGAAAGACGGTGCATTGACAAAAATTGATGATGCCGGTAAAACAGACGGGATTGCTGTCAGTGGAGAAATGGTATTAAATACGTTACAGGAACGTCAGTATATTTTAGATCATTGTTATCGTCAAGTACAGAAGAAATTTTATGATCCCAAGCTTCATGGTGTAGATTGGAAAATGATGTATGAAAATTATTCTAAATTCTTGCCAAATATTTCAAACAATTATGATTTTCAGGAATTGCTCAGTGAGTTTTTGGGTGAGTTGAATGCCTCACATACAGGTGGCAGATTTAGTGCACCATCTAACAACGGAGACGAAACAGCCGCATTGGGTTTACTATATGATCAAACATATACCGGTAACGGATTAAAAGTAACAGAGGTAATTGAGGAAGGCC
>JANNYV010000374.1:0-4569 GCA_031410275.1 Bacteroidota bacterium | reverse complement strand
TGGACAAACAATCCTCCATCAACAGATAAAAAAATAAGCAATCTATATTACGGTTGGTATTTTGTAAATGTAACTGATGCCACCGGTTGTGAAACGAATGATACCGTTTATATTAGCCCGGGTCCTTGTTGCGAAACCATTTATATTCCGAATGCATTTACACCAAACGGTGATGGTAAAAATGATGAATGGAAATTGGTCACGAGTACGGGAATCAGCATTGAACAATTTGCCGTATTTAACCGATGGGGTGAAAAAATATGGCATGCCTACGACCAACGTTCGGTTTGGGACGGGCGGCGAAACGGGACGGATGTTTCAGCCGGGACTTATTTTTATTTGCTTCGTTATACTTGTTTGACCGATGGCAAGAAGTATGAGAAGAAGGGTGATGTCACCGTGTTGAAATAAATAGTCGTCATGAAATTGAGAGCGGTTTTTATTTTCAAATTCTATTCAAGCAAACTTAATTTTTTCGTTCTTCGTCTTCTGCTTGTATTTAAATTTACATCGGATGAAAAAAATAATTATACTTTCTATTGTTAGTTGCCTATCTACCTTAGGTTATGCGCAACTCAATCTTCAATATCAATATTCACAACAAGCACTTCCCTCTCATAATATGACCACGATGGATGCGACCACCGATAATAACGGTAACTGTTATTTACTTTACAGCGATGATCCTTCAAAAATTTTATTACTCGATATGATTGATGCATCGGGTGGGCTTGTATGGCGCGATACGGTGGCGCTAGCAGGTTTCGGGCTGGTGGATGTTACAAAAGGGAAATTGGCGTTTGCCAACAATTTTGTATATGCCTCAGGAGTCTTTTACAATAGTGCGAATACACAAGCTGCTAATGGTGTGATAAAATACAACGCATCAACGGGGGCAAAAATGAATGAATTTATAGATGCTTTTGGAGTTTGGTCAGGCGCTACCTATGGTATCTATCCTTCTTCTACAGGTGATGTATACTACCTGTATAGTTACGGTGATTATTTTACACCAAATCCTATTATGCATATTTCAAAATTGAATAGTGCTATGGTTGCACAATGGACTAAATCATATGCAATGAGTAAACTTGCTTATTATGTTACGGCCACGACCGATGCGTCAGATAATTTTTATATGGCCTATGCCTTAGATTCTATCAATGCTACTGCGCATAACCCTTACAGTTATGTAAGAAAATTATTGCCGAATGGCAATCAGAGTTGGGTAGATACGCAGGCGAACACCAATTATCTTCAAATGAAAAAACTGAATAACGGTGATATTGTTTGTGCCGGTATGTTGTATACAGGCGCAGGAGTTCCTTCGAGCAATTGGAATGGGAATATTGTCACCACAAAAATTAATTCGATGACTGGTGTGCATACATGGAATACCGTTTACAATGGCAGCTTGGCTTCGTTTGATAATGTGACGGAAGTGGGGATTGATGCCGCTGATAATGTATATGTCGGTGCCGGCTTTACAAATTATGCGACAAGCGGTGTAATAAAATATAATAGCAATGGTGTGCAGCAATGGTTACGAAATTGGGGAATTTCTACATCGGTAACCGGTGTAAAAACAATGTCGACAGGCGAAGTAAATTGTGTGTTTGCCAATCCGGTAAGTTCAATTTCTTTGAATAATTTTTGGATACATAAAATGAATGCTGCAATGTCTTCGAGTATTGATTCTATTGCGAATAATCAATCACCACAGTATATAGGTATTGCAATGACAAGGAGCAATGTAAATGATGAACTTTTTATTGTGTATTCCGAAGGACATTGTGGAGCCAATCATGTGAATGTCATTAAGTATTGCCCGAAAGTTATCTGCACGCCAAACGCAGTGAATGATGTTGAAACCGTTTCTGACTTCCAGCTTTATCCGAACCCTGCCGTTGACTATATTTCAATTAAATCATCTATGGATTTGAAAAATGCACAAATAGAAATACTTGACATGACCGGAAAATTAGTGTTAGTGAAGTATCACAATATTTCTTCGCCTATAAATATTTCATTGATGAATAAGGGCGTTTATTTTTTAAAAATAACGAATGAAGGAAAGACTTTTGTGTTGAAATTTGTGAAGGAATAGATTCACTTTTCTACCTCAGTAATATCACTTCCCCTTCTGAAAAATAGTTTATTTTCTTGTAAGGTTTGTGAGGACACAAAATCGCGGGTGAAAAACAAAAAAGCAAGCCTCTACGCTTGCCCTTTTTTTATTTACTAAGAAATAATTCACTTTGTTGATGTCAATATATTGACTTGTAAGACTCTATTCTTTCATCACTTTAAATACATTCTTCTCATTGGTTTCGCTGTCGGTAACGACTACGATATATAGACCTTTCGTCAATTTGTCGAGGTCGGAAAGGCGAATATTGTTTTGGCCTTCAGCAACAGTTGCTTGTTGTGTCATTACAATTTTTCCACTGATATCTCTTACTTGTACAGATAAGGTTGATGTGATTTCGCTTGAGTAAACGATATTTAAATAGCTGCTGAATGGTGAAGGATACACAGCAATATCTGCTTTGATGGCTGCTCTTCTCAATACAATAATATTCGAGTAAGCTGACTTCGCATCAATATCAACATTTTTTAATCTGTATGAAGTTTCCATCGAAGGATTTGCATCTACAAATGAATAAGAATTTTCATTGCTTGCATTTGTTTTGGCTTCTACAGCACCGATTGATTCAAATGCTTGTCCATTTACGCTACGTTCTACTTGGTAACTCGCAACATTTGTTTCGTTCTTTACATCCCAATAAAGTGTGTTTGTACTATTGGTATTTGCATATCCGTTGAATGATGAAATAGTTACCGGTAAAACAGTTGCTGTCATTGGGTTTTCGAGACTTGTTGCACCAGGGCTAAGATTGTAAAATGTACCAGTAGTTGAAGTTTCAAGTTTCACAGCACGTACCATATAAATACCGGCTGTATTTAATCCTTGTGATACATCTACAAATTCAGTAGAGGTTACATAAGTAGGATTTAACAAAGTAAAATCATCATCAATGCTAGTTGCACGATACACATAATAACCAATGACATTTGGGTCAGGCGATGCGGTCCAATTTAATTGCACTTTTGTATCATTATCAATAGAGGCAGTAAATACATTACTTGGTGCTTCAAACACATACATTTTTAATGATGGATCACCTTGTAAATTTTGGTGAACTTTATTTGCATAAAACCCTTTTGGGAAATACGTATTAGCATTATCAACAGAGTTGATATAGCTGTAACCAATAGGCTCGCCCATTGCCATCGTATGAAGAAACCAGTTCGGACGGCCACCCCAAATGCTCACAAGCGAAGCTGAAGGGCTTGCGATTGGTGCACGAAGAAAATTATTTTGATTATCCCAATCTCCAAAGTAGCTACCATATATCATGGTAAATGCGCTTTGCATTTGGTTTGATGTAAAGTCATTGGTTGTGCCAATTCCTTGTGCACCGGTATACCATCCCGGACCGCAAGCATAACTCCAGATATAAGAATTTGTTTTTGTATCAGTAATATAATCACCGGCACTTACATTAGATGATCCAACCAATGAAGAAAAATTTCTCCAGCCGTTTTGAGCAAAAGCTTCACCGGCAAAGTATCCGAAGTTATCATCAACAATTCCTTTTTGTCTGAATTTTTTTGCACCACAACGATATGCGTGATTTTTTGCAAGGTATTGTTTAAACAAAAAAGTATCGTCCGTATTAATCGCAGGCATATTGTATACATCCACTCTTCCAACAAATAATTTGACTGCAGATGTTGTAGCTTTATTACTTGCATCAAATTTTCCGTCACCAATTGTATTATGATTTCTTGGGTCTGTAGCGCTCGATGTATTAAGTGTAATGTCTGTCCAGTTATCAGATGTAGTTGAATTAATATCACCATAATACATATCACAAGGCCATGCACCTATATGATCAGAGTGTGCATCTGGTGCAATGTTTCCGCTGTAAGGAATAGGAACATGTCCAAGAAGAATAACGCCTTTTAGTGTAGTAGGGTTTTGATTGTATTTGGCTGTAATAAGTTGTTTTACTGAAGCTGCACTTTGTGTTCTTGAAACAAATGAAGTGCTTACTTTCCAACCTTCTTTAATTAAATCTAGTTTGTATGCTTCCAATTCGAATGAAGCACTTAACTGATATGTGTTATCGATTATTAATAAAAGTTCACCGGCTTGATGTACTTCAGGTAATTGCATTCCTGCGTATACATAACCTGAAATATTTACATCGCTCGCGCTTTGTATGCAATATTCGTAACCTGTTCCAACAACCACATTGTTGTCTGTAAACACAGTATCATTTACAGAAACGTTCGATGCTAACATGGTAAATGTTTTGCTTGTTCTGTTCTTTTTTAAGATATTGTATGAAGTTACACTGGCTTGTTTATTCCATTTTAATGTGATAGAAGGAAGCACATTTGAGGTTGTCACTTCGATGTTAAAAACCAAGTCAGTTGCGGTCGTTTGTGCGAACGTTATTTGAGTAAAAAAAGCGATGCAAAATAAGGCAGAGAGTAAGA
>JANNYV010000373.1:0-3789 GCA_031410275.1 Bacteroidota bacterium | reverse complement strand
TTCGATGGTTCCTTTAATGAGACCACAGTTTTTTAGTTCTTTCAAATGTTGTGAAATAGTCGGTTGAGCCAATGGTAATTCATTCACAATATCACCGCATATACAGGTATCTACTTTCAGCAGATAATCAATAATAGCAATACGTGCAGGATGACCCAATGCTTTTGCAATATTGGCGATGGTATTTTGTTTCTCTGTAAAATGTTCTGTTTTTGAAACGCCCATCTTTTAATTTATATATTGCAATATTACGATAGATAATTATAAAAAACAATAAACTAAACCATTTTTTTGCCGGTACATTCAATGTCTCTCTTTTGTTTGCTTTCCGTTTACTCATTCATTCTGCCATTTCATACAGTCATTCATACATTTCATACAGTATTCTAAAGGGACTTTGTTGCTCATGTTATCTTTACATCAGAAATTAAGAAAGACAAACAAAAGAAAGTTGTTCATATTCATATTAGTTTTTGTTTTACCAATCAGCCTTTGAAGAATGAAAAACCCCGCACTCGTTACGGGGTTTTTTATGTCGATTATACACTACTCTATTTCTTACATTTATTTGGAGTAATTTTAAATAGTTCAGCAAACGATACGCCAGCTTATATACTTCGACCTTATATAATACTGTAGACAATAATTACGAGTCACTCGCGTGAAGGATAGAAGCCCTGATAGAGGCATCAGGGTATACTTCAAGCCCGCGGAGCGAGGCACGAACGAGGACTTGCAGCCCTGATAGAAACATCAGGGTAAACTCCTAGCCTGGCCCCGAAGCAGTCCCATTGGCAAATTCTAAAAACCTAAATCAACTGAGACAACCAATTTGCCAACGGGACGCTTCGGGGCACGCCCTAAAAAGGTACATCCTATTAAAAAAGTTATTTTTATGAATGTTCCTAACAACCCTTTTTGTGAATGCTTACTTTATTTTTTCTGTACTAATTTATTTACTCTGTACATGAGAAACACGCATAGAAAAACAAAGCCAACCATGATATAGCCCAAGGTATCGAAGTGCTCTAAAGGACTTGTCTTTGTTTGTTGTTTAACAATAAACCCGGCGAACACCGCGGCTAAGCCACCCGCCATTTGTTGAAGCGACGAATTGATACTCATGTAAGCACCTCTGTCTGCAGGATCTGCCATTGCCGAGTTTAAAGCAGAGGCAGGAATCATGCGGCTCATAATACCCATAAACAAAACCACATTCACAATAATCACCAACCACAATGGAACCGGTGTGAGATTGGTATAAATAATAATCATGATAGAAGCAAGCACCGAACCGATGGTAAAGATTTTAAACTTGTCCACTTTATCACTGAGCTTTCCAACCATGGGCATAATGATAATGGAAGCGATTCCTGTAAACAGAAAAACGATTTTCAATTGACTTTGTGCAATTGACACATTGTTTACCAAGAAGGCGCTTGTAAACGGCATCAACATAAAGCCACCCATTGATAATAAAGCCACCGCCAAAAAACCAATTCGATAGTTTCGCTTTTTTATGGTATGCCATAGATGCATGAGTGGACTTTTGTCTTTTTGAAGTTTTAAATGTTCAACGATCGGTTGCATTTTTAAAACAACTATAATATAAATCATCATTGCCAATGCAACAATCATAAAAAACGTTGCATGCCAGTCAAATTTATCTGCTAACAATAAACCAATGGGAATACCCAAAATTTGACTTCCTGCAAAAGCCATTTGCACAAATCCCATGACACGTCCACGTTGTTGAAGACTAAATAAATCGATGACAATAGCCATTGAAATAGAGCTAATCACACCACCGAAAATACCTGTTACAATACGTGCCAAAAGCAATATATGATAGGTATTGGCCAAACCGCAGAAAATAGTACCGGCTATAAATCCTGTATAAAAAACCAGTAACAATTTTTTTCTGTCAAATTTATCGGCAAAGCCTGCGGCTAAAAATCCTGAGATACCGGCACTAAATGCATAGGCCGAAACGACTGAGCCAAATTGCTTCGGGCTAATATTCATCGACTTCATTAGTATATCACCTAATGGCGAAAGTATCATGAAGTCGAGCACAACCGTAAATTGCAGTAAGGCTAATATGAATATTATAAATTTTTGATAGGGTGTAAAACCCGTCTTCAATTCGTTTGCTTGTTGCATGAATAATTTTTATTTAGACACTAGTTGCTCGCTAATGTGTTTTTGAAAGGTAATTTGAAAAGCACCAAATTCATTTATGAGATTTCTTCGTTTCTTACAATGACGAACCGCATTGTCGCAACCGTCATTGCGAGGCCCTGCGAAGCAATCTCAATCAGGTTAACAAACCTTACTATATATCACAAAGGAAAATAGAATTATGGTATAAAAATCTTCTCATAATGCTATTTCAACTTCCTCAATATATCGGCAGGCATGCCGGCTTCATTCACTAAGATAGCCGTTGTTTTATAATTGAAGAATGCTTTCGAAACATACAAATATCCTTTGTAATCATTCTTTTCGCCCCAGCTATTTTTCACCATATAATATTCCTTTCCATTCTGGTCTTTTGCCAAGCCTACGATATGCATTCCGTGATCATCAGTGGTGGTATAATTATCAAAGGCATCTTCACGAACCTGTGCAGTAATATCTCTTTCCTGTTGCGGACCATCAAACATTTTCTTTTGTTCATCGGCTTCCATGTCTTCGTATTCTTTTTCGGGAACAATGGCCACACCGTTTTTCCAACTAAAATATTTCTCAGTCACATCGGTTGCCCAAGCCACCGTATATCCACTTTCTAGTGCATTGTCTACAATGGTTGTAAGATCGTTTAAGGGCACATTGTATACGCTTTGCAAGCTCCAGTTATCAGGCACCATGAGCAATGTTGGTTCGTAAAATTTTGTGTAGGTAAAAGATGATAACTCAATATATTTATCGGCATTTAATCCTACAACCTCTTTTGCAAATGTCAATGGTGTGTATTCTTTTTCTTTCCATGTAAAGGTTTCAGGCACTTTACCTAAATAGGCATCTAAGGCAGCAGTAAATGCAGGCAACCAATTTTTTGTAAGCCGACCATTTTTATTTTCAACGATTCCTTTCAGCATACCTTCTAATGCAGCTTGCATTTCACCGAATTTATTTTTGCTGGTTCCGTAATTCAATCCTGTATAAACCTCATAAGGGAGCGCACCATACTTTTTATAAATGGCCACTACATCATGCAACTCGGCACCATCGCCCCAACCAATCGTACCATGCATACGCACATAATTTTTTGCCCGTTCGATATAAGCACAACGGGCTGTATAAATTTCAGAAATATCGACAAATGTTTTTCCGCTTCGCATCATTTCACTTTCTAAAAATGAATTTCCGGAATAGCTCCAACAAGTACCTGAGCTACCCTGACTTTTTACCGGTGAGTTTTCTAAATCAATCACCGAAGTAAATTGAAACTTTGCTTTCGCGCTGTCTGACTGATTTGCTTTAAGTGAATTGACAAGATTGTCTTGTGCAAATGCGGCATTACTAGCCACTAGAATTGTGAGAAGAGATACAATTATTTTTTTCATTCGACGAAAGTAAGAAAGAATGGTATTATTAGGAAGGAAAGTTATTAGTTATTGAGTTATTCTCCACTAATGGCCTACGGATTTTGCCTTATGCCTAATAAATTTTTTCGCCATTTAATCAACGAACATATTATCTTTATAAAAAAATGAAATGAATGTAATTGAATTAAAAGAAGCCATTCATCAACAGGTTGATCAACTGACTGATGAATTTCAGTTG
>JANNYV010000372.1:0-4135 GCA_031410275.1 Bacteroidota bacterium | reverse complement strand
CCGTCACCATTAATATCAGTGGAAAAATAGCCGAATTCAAAATTATTAATGTCTGTTTCTAATGTGTTGAGGTCGAGTAAATCTACATTCTCATCTAAATTAATATCACCTGAATACATTGCCCAAATACCTGCATCTACTTCTGTCATATTATATCCATATGCTTTTTCAGGGCCACTACTAAACACATACGAACAAACTGAAGACATCATCACAGGTTCTGCGCTCCATGTTTCGATAACGCTTCGATGCTTCACAACAATATAGTATCGATGACCGGTAACATTGCTCGGGAAGAAACATGAAATACTTCCATCCGTTTTGAGTATACTCTTACTTGATGCGATGACAGTAAACGGACTAATGGTATCATGTAACTCAACTGTAATTGAATCAACATCTGTTTGCGGATTTAGTAAACCTTCATTTAATAATACCGGCGTCATAAAACCAACACCCTGATAATAGCCTTGTATAAACAATTGCATATTTAATGTTACCGGTGGACAAACAACAATAGCTGCTGAAGCAGTTGCTGTTTTACCTGTAAAATCCGTAACGGTAACACTATACGTACCTATTGGTCCGGTAAATGTTTGTCCTGTAAATCCATTGCCCCATAAATAGGTATATGGAGGCTCGCCACTTTGAGGATTAGCCATGATGGTTCCTGTGTTATTGTTACAAGCTGGCAGACTCGTTGTGAGAATATACATTTTACCCAATTCAAATTGAGCCATGTTATCATCGTATGTATATTCCAACACAGATGCATTAATCAATTTACCAACGATGATTGTTTTATTATCTAAGACTGTCCATGGTATAATAAGATTGATACTGTCATGCGCTGCAAGATTAAGATGTGTTGTATTGAAAAGTATGGTATCGAAAACATTGTTTACATAAAACAATTGCAAATCGCCTTCACAAGCAAGATCTCCATTGTTACCAATTCTTGCTCTGACATTAATAGAAGAATATAAAGGAGGATATAAGGTCAGCGAATTAAACACTTTAAAATGTAAGTTTGCTGATTGACCAACAACGATCGCTCGAGTGGCTTCATTATTTGTCTCATCCAATTCTGTAATGGTATTATCAGCATCAATGATTGCACGAATAACATGAATACCAACCACATTCGAAGACCAAGTATTTGGGATTGCAATGGTTGTATTATCGCCGGTAACTAATCCACTAACATTATTAATTGTAGAGAGCGGCACATTATCGACCAACACTTTCAATTTCATTTGATCAGCGATATTCGGATAACCTATATTTTGATAGGTCACATTAAACGATACCTGTTGTCCCGGTTGTGGGTTCAATAATGAAGGTGCAATATGTTGTGAAAGAATACGCATGTCAGGTAAGTTTACGACATTTACTGTCCGTATCAATACATTATTTGCTTCATTACATTCTGTATATTTTTGATCGGGGTCAACAGTGATTTTAAATGTGTAAGTTCCTATTTGAGGAAAAACAAAACTGGTTGGAAGATAGGCAGGAATCGGGCAATAGCAGGTTTTCTCTACATTATACAACACTGCATTTCCTAAATTGATAACGCCTGATAATCCCGGGCCACTGACTTCAAATTTTACATGCAATGTATCGGCATCATATAAATGTTCTGCTACAACACCCACTGATAAATATGCCGCTTGATTGACTAGATAGTTATGATTCCAAAAATAATTATAATAGCCGCAATAATAATTTGAATCGATATAAAAATCCCAACACATATTATCTGTAATCGAATTATCCGCTTCACTCAATTCATTAATCAAGTTTGTAGGGTCAGCAATCAATGTGAATGTTTGTGTGGCAGGTGCCGGTGCTGTAATTATTTTTGAAACGGGGATAGAAGCACCCGGCGGCAATGTAACATTCACTACATCATTAAATATAGAACCTCCTGATAATTGATACCGGATATTTACATTGCCATTGTACGCCAAATTACCACTATTGACAAGCACACCTTTTAATGTGATATTACTTCCGCTTATATAATCTCCATCGGCGGATGTGACATCAAAGCTTTCACAACCTTCCAACGTAAAATTGGGTTTACATTGAAGGATATACATCGTATACGAAGCGGTATTATTCGTTTCGGAATATTCATTCACAACATCAGCCGGTAAGTCGCAATAAATTTCAAATGTATATTCTCCCGCACCGCTCGCAGTGAAAGGTAAAGAGAACGAATAATAATTTGAAGGATAGAATAATGCCGATGGAATATTGGCAACTGTTTGTGTTACCGTATCCTGCACAATTCCATTCAACTTTTTAATAATTCTGCAAGTGAATACTCCGGTGGCCGCACCTCCATAATTTGCAAGGGAAAACCCAACGGACGAAATTTGACAATCGTATGTTGTTCCACCCGGCCCTGTATAAGGAGAAATATCTGGCAATGCCGGTAACACATGAATACCAATTCCCCATGTATTACTTTCACTACATTCAGAAACAACAGTGCTTGCGTCGGCTGTGCCATAGAGGCTATAATAACCCGTTGTATTATACACCACATTAAATGGTTTGGTATACGAATTACCAACAGATAAAGAAGGAACATTTGTTGAACCAAGTGTTGGTGAAGAACCTGTATTGGATATATATAAAACAGAATTGCCCGCCATACTGTATCCTGTATTGGGTACGGTTACGGAGCCTGTCAAATGATCGCTTTCAACAATTGTGATTGATTGATTTGTTCCAATGGTGACACCATACGGACTTGTTGCTGAAATACCGATACCAAGATCAGGCAATGTGCAATTGGCCAAAGGCATTAATACTTCGAAGGTATTAGAAAAATTTCCGGTCAATGTAAAATCTGTTACGGTACCGGTTATATGATAAATACCTGGTGCTATAGGATTCGGAAAATTGTAATAAAAATTTCCCGACGAATTTGTATATGTCGAATAGCTCGCCCCTGTTTCAACAATTGTATACGCCACTGTTGCACCGGCAACACTTGAATCCGGCAAAGGAATAGCCGTTCCAAAATAATGAGCACTTCCGTATAAGCTAGTGGCCCCTCCTGAATAACCCACGGATGGATTTACATACGAAGTAACTTCAATGCCTCCGGGCAAATTATAATTGCCATTGATGAAAGGACGGATGGCAGAATTATCTAATTCATTCGTTTCTGCAATGACATCAGTATAATCAATATCTACTTCCATCGGGCACCATGCTGGAACAGAAGGTGTGGTAAAATTCCAGCTTACAGTATATGAACCATGCGGTGGCAAATAAGAAACTGTTAGATCGGGGAAAACAAGTGTGGTATCATATTGATTTCGTAGATGAACGACAAAATTCTGCGCCGCAAAATCTGATTCATTATGTATGGTTGCATTCACCGTAAAAGGAGAAGAAATAGGAGGATGCGGTACACTAAACGTAATATCGTTTGCAAATATTTCGATATCAGGTTGTTGCAACACATCAGGATAATTGAAAGGCCCAATAATGGTTGTACATCCATTCATGGTTGATTGAATAGATGTTTTATAATTGACACCTACCGGCAATGATATAATACTTGCAATATATTTTTTACCATCCACCGTATTGAAATCACTGGCATCCGCCGGTGTCATAATAATAACTCTGTCATTAAAATCAGTGTATGAGCCATTGCCTTCATAATCGAGTACTACCCTTGGAAATGTTGCCGGTGGTAATGCGCCATTGGCATCATAATAAATGGCTTCGAAATTGAATGCTGTATACGAATTTCCATTTAAAGGTGAAGCTAAGTAAGAAACAAAATCAGGCGTACCGCTAAACGTAAAATGCTGTGCACCCGGGTTAATGTTCGGATTTGTATCATCACAATCACCTACTATCGAAATCAACTCTGTTGCTACATAACCATGAGTTGGTCTAGTGCATTGAACAACATAATATCCCGTTCCGTAGTCATCATTATCATTATCGATATACCATATTTGATTCGGATGTTCCAATGAATCCGTATCATCACAATCTGTATTATTTAATACATAACCTAAAGGTTGGGCACATGAATTTTGAGACACATTTAAATTTCCAAAACCATCATTATCTATATCCTGATAATAGGTCAATGATG